>JASFLG010000312.1:0-5605 GCA_050118205.1 Pseudomonadales bacterium | reverse complement strand
GACGGATCGATTCCTCGTGCGTGGCAAGCCGACCTATTTCGGTGACTACCTGGTGCACCTGGCGAAAGGCTCGTACGCGAACTGGGGCAAGCTTGCGGAACGCCTCAAGGCGCCGGCGCCGGAGGGACAGGGCCGCTACTTCGCCACCGGAGCGGACGCGGCCGAGGCCCGGGCTCTTACGGAGGCCGGCTTCACCGGCTCGCAGGGCACGGCGCGGCGGCTGGTGCACCGGTTCGACTTCAGCGGCTATCACCGGATGCTGGACCTCGGCGGCGGGTCGGGTGTGTATTCCATCGAGGCCTGCCGCCAGAATCCGGCGCTGACGGCGACCGTGTTCGACTTCGAGAACGTCTGCGTGGTGGCCCGGGAGTTCATTGGGCAGGCCGGCCTCTCCGACCGCATCGAGGCACGCGCGCTGGACTTCACCCGTGAGGCGTTGCCGACCGGGGCGGACGTGGTACTGCTGTGCGGCAACATCCACGCCTACGACTCGGAGACGGCCCGGCGAGTGGTACGCCATGCCTATGATGCCCTCGATCCCGGCGGTGCCATGATCATCTGTGACTACATGCTCAACGACGAGCGTACCGGTCCGCCGGTGGCGGCGTTCATGACCGTGGCACAGGCTTTCAGCCCGGGCCACGGACGCGTGCACTCGGGTGCGGACTTCGCCGGCTACCTGACCGGAGCGGGCTTCGAGGTCGTCAAGGTGGAGGAATTCCTGGCCGGATCCATGGGCTGGGCTATCGGCAGGAAACCGGACGCCTAGGGGACGTCATGCGGGCGGCTCGTATGCCCGGATCTCGGGCAGCGGACCGTCCCAGCGCTCCATCTCCACCAGCGCGGTCTGGGCGACAGGACCCTGGGCGAGCTTCGACGTGCCTTTGTCCAGCGTCACCACGTTGGGATTGCCGTGCACGTCGAGGGTACCCGGCTCGCCGGGTTCCAGCGGGTCGTACCAGGCGCCGGTCGGCAGCTGCACCACTCCGGGACGCATGGCGTCCGTCACGTGCGCGCCCGCGAGCAGCGCGCCGCGCTCGTTGTGAAGCCGCACCACGTCGCCTTCGCGGATGCCTCGGGACTCAGCGTCCCGGGTGCTGATCCACACCGCCTCGCGGCCCTGAATCTTGGCCCCCTGGCTGACGCTCGCGCAATCGAGCTGGCTGTGCAACCGCCAGCGCGGCTGGTTCGACAGCACGTGCAGCGGGTAGCTGAGCGCCTGGTCCGCGCCCAGCCACTCGGCGGGCGTAAGCCAGGTCGGGTGGCCGGGGCAGTCGTCGTAGCCGAAGCCGGCGATGGTCTCCGAGAAGATCTCGATCTTCCCCGATGGCGTCTTCAGAGGGTGGCGTTCGGGATCCGCGCGAAAGTCGGCGAATATCACGAACGGCTCGCTCGGGGGCGAAACCTCCGCGTAGCCGGTCTGCCAGAAGGTGTCGAAGTCCGGCAACGCGACGTCCACGGCGCGGGCATTGTCCCGCGTCGTCTCGTAGAGGTGACGCAGCCAGCTCATCTCGTCGCGTCCCTCGGTGAAGGCTTCCAGCGTACCGAAGCGTGCGGCCAGTGCAGCAAACACATCGAAGTCGTTACGCGCCTCGCTCACGGGCTCGATTGCCTGCTCCATCTTCATCAGGAACCGGTCCCGGCTGCTCGCGCCGATGTCGTTGCGCTCGAGTGACGTGGTGACCGGCAGGACGATGTCCGCCATACGCGCCATGGGTGTCCACCAGGGCTCGTTCACCACGATGGTGTCCGGCCGCTGAAACGCCGCGATCATGCGGTTGATGTCCTGGTGGTGCGAGAACGGGTTGCCCCCGGCCCAGTACACCATGTGCACGTCCGGAAAGGTGACCTGGCGGCCGTTCCAGTCGATGACAGCGCCCGGGTTCAGGAGCATGTCCACAAAGCGCGCCACCGGCACGAAGCTGTCGATGGCGGCCGTGCCCACGGGCATGCGCAAGGGTCGGATCTCGGTCTGCGGCACGCCCATGCCGGAGATGGATCCGTAGCCCAGTCCGAACCCACCACCGGGCAGACCGATCTGGCCGAGCATGGCAGCCAGCGCGATAGTCATCCAGAACGGCTGCTCGCCATGGTCACCGCGCTGCAGTGAGAGATTGGTGTTCAGCATCGTGCGGCAGCCCGCCATGCGCCGCGCCAGCCCACGGATCGTCTCGGCAGGCACGTCACAGATGGCGGCTGCCCATTCGGCGTCCTTGGGTTGATCGTCCGATCGGCCCATCAGATAGTCGGCGAACCGATCGTAGCCGACACAGTAGCGTTCCAGGAACGCGTGATCGGCGAGCCCTTCCGCGGCCAACGTGTGCGCGAGGCCGAGCATCATCGCGACGTCCGTGTTGGGTCGCGGCGCGATCCATTCCGCCTCGAGAAATTCGGCACAATCCGCGCGGTTGGGGGAGACGTTCACGAAGCTGACGCCGCCCGCTTTCGCCTGACGTTGCCAGTACTCCAGCGAGTGGTCCGCGATGCCCCCGTCAGCAACCTGAGCGTTCTTCAGCGGTAGCCCGCCGAACGATACGAAAAGCTCCGTATCGCGCGCAATCCCGTCCCAGCTGGTGAGTGGACCGCCCGTCGCGCGGGAGGTACCGACCACGTAGGGAAGGATGACGAGGCCCGCGCCGACGGAGTAGTTGCCCACCTGATTGGTGAACCCCCCGATGGTGTTGAAGAAACGTTTGACCAGGGTCACGGGATGGTGGAACCGCCCGGCGCTTGCCCAGCCGTAGGAGCCAGCGAAGATCGCCGCGTTGCCGAATCTTTCCCGCACGCGCTCGATCTCGTCCCCAACCAGGCGCAACGCCTCGTCCCACGACACCTGGACGAACGGCTCGGCGCCGCGTCTGGCGGTGGCGCTGCCGGGCCCGTCCTCGAGCCAGCTGCGTCGTACCATCGGGTGTGCAATCCGTGCGCGGTTGTAGACCGCGTCGGGCAGCGCCTGGGAGATGGGCGAAGGATGCGAGTCGCCGGCGAACGGCTCCACCCCGACGAAACGGCCGTCCTCGACGACCGCCTGGAATGCGCCCCAGTGAGCACTGTGTTGATGGCGTGTAGTGGTCATGTTCGTTCTCCGGGTTTACGACCGCGCAGACGGTGCAGCACGTTCGGAATGAACTCGTCCACGCGCACGTCCTCGAAGCCTGCGTCCTCGAAGTAGCCGATGCAGTCCGACACGGTGTGGGCCCAGGCCGTCGTGTTCCCGGTCACCCCCATCAGCCCGCACATCGCCGGGATCAGCGGCCCGTGCCAGTCGTCCGCGATCATTTCCCCACAGATGAACATCTCGCCGCCGGGCTCGAGTGCCGCGAAGGCCTTTGCAACCACCTGCGGGATGATCTCGTCGTCGTACACGGGCAGGTTCGAGTTCATGAGAATCACGTCGGCACCGTCGGGCAACGGGTCGCTCGTGAAGTCGCAGACCTCGGCCGTCACCCGGTCGGACACGCCGTTCTCCCGGATGAATGTGCGTGCCACCTCGACCACCGGTGGCAGGTCGAGCACCACCGCCGTGATGTCCGGATAGGTGAGGGCGGCCACGATCGAGTACGCACCGGAGCCCCCGCCGAGGTCGAGTATCCTGCGGCGCCCGGAGAGGTCCACCTCGCGCATGAACTTCCGGGCAGCGCCCATGCCCACCTGGTAGGTCGCCTCGTGGTAGGCGCGCGCGCTCTCGACCGTGAGCTCGCCGTGGTAGCCGAGGATGCTGGGGGGCTCGTCTGACGCGAGCCTGGCACCGAGATCGCGCCACTCGTCCCACTGCCCTCCGGTGCGCGATATCCACTTGCCGGCATAGGTGGGCTTGGCACGGTCCAGAAAGCGCTCCACATCGGGCGCGTTGCTGAAGGTGTCCCCGTTCTTGCTGATCAGGTCCAGGGTCACCAGTCCCACCAGCATACGGCGCACGTGCTTGGGTCTTATGCCCGTATGCCGTGAGAGCGCTTCAACCGTGTCGTGACCGGCCGCGATGGCGGTGAAGAATCCGTGCTCGATGGCTGCGAACAGCGTTGCGGACTCGGTGAATGCCCACGACAGCCGCTGCAGCCGTGACGTATCGAGCCGTGGCTTGGTCATGCTGTCGCCTCCCCGTGTAGACTCCAGGCATTCTAGCCCCATGGCACACAGGTTGGAGGGATCATGTTCCACACGCCGCTGTGCGATCTGCTGGGCATCCGCTATCCGGTTCTGCAGGGGGCCATGCAGGGTGCCGGTGGCCCGGAGCTGGTTGCGGCCGTCAGCAACGCGGGCGGCCTGGGTGTGCTGCCCACATTCGGCGGCACGGAGAAACAGCTCCGCGATGACATCTCGCGGACCCGGGCGCTGACCAGCCGTCCGTTCGCCGTGAACATCACGCCGATCGGGCCGGCGTTCACCGAGTCGCGCACGCAGATCGTGGTGGAGCTTCAGGTGCCCATCGTCACCACAGGTCGGGGTGACCCCGGCGCGCCGATCGTCCAGCGCCTCAAGGAGGCAGGCATCATCGTGCTGCCTGTGGTACCGAGCGTCGAGCATGCCTGCCGGGTGGAAGCCGAAGGCGCGGACGCCGTCATCGCCTCCGGCACCGAGGCCGGGGGACACGTGGGCAGCGTGGCGACGCTACCCCTTGTGCCCCAGGTGGTCGACAGCGTGCGACTTCCTGTCGTGGCGGCCGGCGGTATCGCCGATGGCCGCGGGCTGGTCGCCGCTCTTGCGCTCGGTGCGACCGGCGTGCAGATCGGGACGTGTCTGATCGCCACGCCGGAGAGCAATGCCAGCAACCTGTACAAACGTCGCGTGCTCGATTGTCATGGCTCCGACACGCTGGTGACCACCGCCCTGACCGGCAAGCCGGTACGCACCCTGGCCACCCCGGCACTTCGTGAGTACGAGGCCGCGCAGCGTAGCGGCGCTACCCGGGAGGAGCTGAACCGGCTGCGCCGGGCATCTCGGGAAGCGGGACGGTCGCGACGCGACGAGGACTACCCGGCCGTCGCCGGCCAGGTCTGCGGGCTCGTGCGGGAGATCCGGCCGACGGCGGAGATCGTGAGCGAGATGCTCGAAGAGGCGAGCGCGCTCACGCGCACGCTCGCCGAGCTGGGGGCACGGTGAGCGGGCCGCTGACCGGCCTCACCGTGCTCGACGTGGGCACGCTGACCCCGGGCAAATACTGCAGCTGTCTGCTGGCCGATCTCGGCGCGGACGTCATTCGCATTGAGCGCCCCCCTCCTTCTCCCGGGGTGAGCGATGAGGATCTCGCGCTCAATCAGGGCAAACGTTCGATGACCCTGAACCTGCGCTCGGACGCAGGGCGCGACATCTTTCTCCGGCTCGCGGAGTCTGCCGACGTGATCCTCGAGAGCAATCGCCCGGGTGTGGCGGACCGCAACGGCTTCGGTCACGAGGCGGTGCAGGCGCGCAATCCGCGCGCCGTGTACTGCGCCCTGTCCGGCTACGGCGCGTCCGGTCCTCAGCGTCAGGCGCCGGGCTACGATCTGATCTTTGCCGCCCAGTGCGGGATGCTGGCGGCGCTGACCGGCGAAGACGCACGTCCCGTCCCGCCTGGCACCTACCTCGCCGATGCCGTGTCGGGACTCACCGCGGCATACGCCATCGT
>JASFLG010000311.1:0-5643 GCA_050118205.1 Pseudomonadales bacterium | reverse complement strand
GCCGCCATGGCCGGCAGCAGCTGATCGATGCTGTCCACCATCTTCCGCACCGACGCCTCATCGAGATAAGCGCAGGACGCGGCCAGCGACTCGCGCATCTCGAGCACCATGGAAGGATCCTGGCCGGCAGCGCGCGCCGCGTCGGCCTTGGCATCGATTTCCTTCAGGTAAGCGGAGCAGTCCTCCAGCGCAAAGGCGCTGACCGGAGATAGAAGACAGGCTGCCACCAGGCAGCCCAGGGTTTGTCGAAGTCGCATAGTCACTCCCGTTCCCGTTCCGTTGGGCTCGGGCAGACGAGCGTCAGCCGCGCACTTCCAGCTCGTCCGTTCGACTGCCGAGCTGACCAGGGAAATACTCTATCAGCTCGACGATGTGGCCATCAGGGTCCTCGAAGCAGACCACCCCCTGCACGCCGATCGTCGCATCCGGTGGGCGCAGTGGGTTGGTCGGCACGAGGCCCTGGGCCATGAGATCTGCGGTCGCCGCTTCGATGTTCTCCATCAGCAGCGCCATAACCCGCGGAAAGCGCTCCTCGATGGAGCGACCACGGTAGGGGTCATGCCACTTCGGTTTCAGCCACTCGATGAGGTCGATGCGGGTCTGCAGCTCGTCACCGTGCGGCAGCACGAGCTGCACGGCCCGACCCTGAGCACCGGAGACCATGTTGAAGTTCTCTCCGACGTAGTCGGGCCAGACCACGTTGCGGTTGTCCTTGATCATTTCGAACCCGAAGCGTCGGTAGAACGCCAGGGAACGGTCCACATCGCTGCACGGCAGGATGAAGTGAAATATGGACCTCGCCTTCCAGGCACCTTTCCCGGACACGATCAGACCCCGAAGTTGAAGCCGAGCCGCACACCGTAGGTGCGGGGCGGATAGTAGGAGATGAAGCTGTTGTTCCCCGTGGATAGCCCGTCGCTCACCGTCAGGCCGCGCTGCGCGTCCTCGTCGGTGATGTTCTTGATGAAGCCGTCCAGCGTCACGCGACCGCTCGCCGACGTCCATACCAGCCGTGCATCCCACTGGAAGAAGTCGTCCGCCCTGTGACGCGGAATGTTCTGCACCCGCAGGTAGATGTCGTCACGCCAGTAGTAGTCGGTCCGTGCGGTGAGCTGACCATTGCGCCCGAAGTCCCAGTCGTACTGCGCCTTCAGCGCCACGGTGTATTTCGGCGCCCGGTTCAGCGTATCTCCGGAGAGATCCACCACCGGAGGGCCTTCGCTGAAGATGTACTTGTCGTACTCGGCGCTGAGCCAGGTGAAGTTGCCGCCCACCATCAGGCTGTTGGTAAGCAGGAAGGTGCTCTCCACCTCCACCCCCTTGATAGTCGCCGCGGCCGCGTTGGTGGTGAGGAACGTGGTGAAGTCGAGGAAGTTCACCTGCAGGTCCTGATAATCATTATAGAAGGCGGCCGTGTTCACCACCGCGCGACCACCCATCAGCGAGGTCTTCAGTCCCAGCTCGTAGCTGTCCACGAACTCCGGCAGGTAGGAGTCGAACTGGCCTATGGAGAAGCCACCGCCCTTGTAACCCCGTGAGTAGGTCAAGTAGGCCATCACGTCGTCGTTCACGAACCAGTCCACCCCGAGCTTGCCCGTCCACTCGTCCCAGGAAAGCTTGTCCTTTCCAGCGAGATTGACCAGGAACTGCGGAATCTGCTGGTATTCGTCGATCTTCTTCTTGTCGTCCGTGTAGCGCACACCCGCAACGATCCGGATCGGCAGGCCCGCATCGCTGAAGTCGTAGCTCGCCTGCCCGTAGACAGCAAACGAAGTCGTGTCCAGCTTCCCGCCGTTCATGAAGGTGAAGCCGAACGGCGAGCTGTCCTCGAACTTGTAGTCCGTGTCGAGACTCTCGTCGAAGTAGAAGACGCCCGCGATCCACTCGAGCGGGCCGTCAGTATTCGAGATGAGCTGCACCTCCTGGGTGAACTGGTGCGTGGACATATTCCAGTCCTGGTACTGAATCGGGTTGCTCGACATATCGATGTCCATGGTCTGGAACCAATCGTTGTCGATGTACCCCGTGATCGAGACAAGCCGAGCCGCACCGAGATCCCAGTCGAGCTTCGCCGACAGGAACGTGTTCTTCAGATCGAGCTTTTCCTCGTGGTCTTTGGCGATCTTCCTCGGATCGGACGGGTTGGGGATCGCACCGGCGTAGACGGGAATACCGTCGAAGGGCTCCCGGCGCTTCTGACCCTGATTCCCCTGATTCTCGAAATGCTGCGCGGTGAGCAGCAGATGCGCCGAATCGGCCAGCTTGAAATCCAGCTGGCCGCGCGCAGACCAGAGGTCGGTCCGGTCCGCATTCTTGCCGATCAGGTTGTCCTGGTAACCATCGGCATTGTCGTAGATGACGGCCAGCCGGCCGTTCACCCGGTCGGCCAGGATGGGGCCGCCGAGCGCACCGCGCAGCCTCATGTGATCGTAGTTCCCGACCGTAATGTCAGCGGTGCCGTCGACCTGATCGGTCGGGCCCTTGGGAATCACGTTGATCGTTCCGCCGGTTGTGTTACGGCCGTACAACGTTCCCTGAGGACCGCGCAGCACTTCCACCCGCTCCATGTCCCAGAGGTCCGCCGGCATGGTGGACGGCTGGCCCACATACACGCCGTCGAAATGATAGGCGACGCCCGGATCAAACCCTGCAACCAGCTGGTCGGAACCGATGCCGCGAATGTAGGCGTAGGTAACCGGCGACTGGGAGTTGTGACTGATCACCAGGTTCGGGGCAGAGAACTGCAGCGCCTCGATCTCCTCGATGCCTCGCAGCTCGAGCTCCTCGTGGCTGTATGCCGTGATCGCGATGGGGGTGTCCTGAACGGACGCCTCCCGCTTCTCGGCGGTCACCAGCACTTCCTCGATGACACGTCCGCTTTCCTGGGCAATCACGTCGGCGCCGACGATCAGAAGCAGAAACCCGAAAACGGCTGGCTCATAGCGCATCACTCTCTCCCCTCAATGGCGCAGGTTTATTCGTAACGGCGGTTATATTACGAAGGTTACGACAACGCAAGTCTCCGGCCGATCAATCCGCGTACAGTCGCGCCAGGTAGGAATCGATCATCCCGACCAGCCAGCGCTTCGACAGACGGCCGTTCGACATGAGGTATTGCACGCCGAGCCCGTCCACAAAAGCCACCACGCCGCGCGCTTCAGAAGTCGTGTCCAGGTCCTGACCAAGCTCTCCCGTTGCGCGGGATTCCTCCAGCATCTCTCGGACCCGGCCGAACCATTCGCGGTACCGGCGCCGCTGCTCGTCACGCATGTCGGCATCGGCTTCCGAGTGGTACCAGAGCGCCAGCCATACCCGCCAGCTCATCGCGGCGCGGCGGTTCGTGGGCAGCACCTCGATGAGGGTCGCCCTGAGCGCCGCGCGCCCGGACCGCGCCTCGTGAGCGTGCGCCATGCGCTCCCGCACCTCCTCGCCGAAGTGATTGAGTGCGGCACGAATCAGCTCGTCCTTGTCCTTGAAGTAGTGGACGAGGGCCCCGGTGGTGTAGCCGGCCTTCTTTGCGACACCGCGCACCGTGGTTTTATCGAAACCCTCCTCGATGATCGTCTCGTACGCAGCCTGGATGAAATCCCGGCGTCTGGCGTCGTGGTCGACGATTCTCGGCAAGCGTGGGTTCTCCCGAAGCTGCTAGAGGAAGGCGAGCGGGTTTGCCGGCGACCCGGTGGCGCCGGGGATCTTCAACGGTGCGAGCGCAAAGAGAAACGCGCCGTTACCCCGCTCAGCCAGCCGCCTCGCCAGGCGGTCCGTCTCCAGATTGTGCATGAGCGTCATCCCCATGCCGCAGATACCGAGGTAGTGCACGGGAATGGGCCAGCCGTCCGCGCCCGGCCAGTTCGGTTGGGGGTCGTTCATCCCGTCGCTGCCCAGCATGGCGACGCCGCGGTCGTGAAACCAGCCGACGCATTCGGGATGCAGGCCGGCCAGGCCCTCCGCGCTGTTGAACACACCCTCGGAGCGGGTGCGCGCCTCCCGCCCGAGGTGGACGATGAGCACGTCCCCGTCTTCCACGCGCACGTTCTGCGCCGCCTCCGCGGCCTCGAGGTCGGCCACGGAGATCCTGTAATCGCCCGGCAGAAAATCGCGCCCGGTGAGGCGCGGAACGTCGAGCAGCACGCCCCGGCTCACCACCCCGTCCGCCATGGGCATGATGTCGTTCTTCTCCGCCCCCGTGCTCTTCACGTCCGCCGCGGCGTACCCGTTGTACATCCGGCCGCCGACGAACACATGGCACAGAGCATCCACGTGGCTGGTCGCGACCCCGTGGCACTCCACGCCGATGTAGTCGAGCGCCACGTTGAGCCCGGGCACGCCGGGGTAGGGGCCCGCATCGCCCCCGCGCACCATCCGGTGCTGCGCGGGCCACATGTTGTCGGGCGCCGGATCCACCGGCCACAGGTTCCCAAGCCCGATCACGTCGCCGTCCACCGCCAGCGCCGCCGCCTTGCGACGCTTCTCCGGCGTGATCAGATTCAGCGTGCCGGCCTGATCGTCGTCACCCCAGCGCCCCCAGTTACATACACGCTCCCAGAGCCGTTCGCAGTAGTCTGCGGTCACCTCGGCCAGCTCAGTCATGATCGAATTCCCCCAGCAGTTGCGCTCCGATGCGCGCAATGGACCCGATGATCTGATCCTGAGGCACCGCGCCCATCTGCACCAGGCACATCAGACGGTCGACGCCGATGTCTCTGAACCCCGCCATCTTCCGACGACAGGTCTCGACGCTGCCGATGACCACGGAATCCAGCGTTCGAGTCACTTCGAAGATCTCTTCGTTGCTGATCTCCTGCCCGGCGAACTCCCGCTTGAGCAGCGCCACCACCGGGTTCGGATCGTCCAGATCGTCGGCGGACGGTTGCTCGGCCGCGCTGAGCGCCGCAATGGAACCCCGGGACCGGGGGTCTGTGCTGCCGCGGATGGCGGAGTAGAAGATGTCCCGGGGCACGTTGAACACCCTCGGCGCCGAACTCACGTACCAGAGCGCCGCCCGGGGCGCGCCACTCGCGATGGCCGCCTTGTCCGACTCTGCCGCGTGCACGAAGGTGAACACGCCGACCTGATTGTTGACCGTGGCGCCGGCCGGGTCCCGGCAGCCCGCGATGGCATCCCGGTAGCCCTTCATCATCTCCGAGAGCTGCTCGAGCGGCGCGAACAGCGTGGTTGCGAGCACCCCGACGCCCAGCTCGCCGGCCCGGACGAAGGACGGCGGGCTCGAGCACGTGTGCCACAGCGGTGGGTGCGGCGTCTGTAAGGGCTTCGGGAGCACGTCCCGGTCCGCCACGCTCCAGCGCTTCGACGACCAGCTGAACGGCGTCTCGGTCCAGGCCTTCGGGATGAGCCGGGTGGCTTCCACCAGGTCCTGCGCCGCCTGCTCCTCGGAGACGCCGAAGGTTTCCCACTCCTTGCCTCCGGACTTGGCGAGCCCGAGCTCGAGGCGTCCGCCGGAGAGGTTGTCCAGCAGCGCCGCGCGCTCCGCCGCGCGCAGGGGGTGATTGATCTCGAAGGGCGCCAGCACCCCCGCATGCCCGACGCGCAGGCGCTCCGTGGCTCGCGCCACTTCCTGCAGGATCATCTCCGGGCACGAGCTGTAGCTGAAATCCGGCGTGCAGTGGTGCTCCACCTGCCACC
>JASFLG010000310.1:0-5645 GCA_050118205.1 Pseudomonadales bacterium | reverse complement strand
GCAGCACCGAGAGAAAGAGCGCATAGACCGCGTCCTTGTCCATCGGGGTGCTCGAGATGACGGTGACATTGCCTTTTACCCGGGGATCGACCACGAACGTCTTGCCCGTGATGGCGGCGACCTGAGCGATGAACTCCTTCAGGTCGGCGTTCTTGACGTTGATCTTCCAGGTCTGCTCCTGGGCCAGCACGGAGGTCGCGGCAAGCAGCAGGGCGATCGCCATGGGCAGCGCGAGTAAACGCCGCAGGGGTGAGCTTGTTTTCATTGTTTCAGTGAGGCGGTCACGAAAAACCGCCGCGTTCCCCGCTGTACTTCTATCCGGGCCGAGCCCTGGGCCAGGATGTTATCAATCTGTCGTCGGTCCTGCTCGATGTTTCCCACCGGCTGGCCGTTGACCGACAGGACCACGTCTCCCGGCTGCAGGCCGGTCTGACTCAGGTAGGGTGAGCTTGCAGCGACATCGTCCAGACGGTACCCCTGGGTCTCGCCCTCGGCGACCGGCGTGATGCCCATCTCCTGAAGCGCGCCCTGCGGGTCCGCGTCGATCCGGTCGCGGTAGGTCTCCACGAAGTCCCGGGGCGTGGCAGCGTCGTCCTCGTACGTCGGCTCCTCGTATGCCTGGTCCTCATAGGCCGGTTCTTCATACGTGGGCTCGTCGTAGCTCTGCGTAGACAGATCGGGTTCCTCTACCGGACCGATCAACGAGTCGCTGCGCGCGACCTGAGGAAAGTAGAGCGTCTCTCGTGCGCCGGCGCGGCGCAGCACGATGTGGTCCGCATGCACCTCCAGGAGCTCGGCGTTGCCCGGCAGGGAATCGCCGACCGCGTAGAGCTCTCCGGCCTTACCCTTCTGCGCGACGATGGCCGCGGATGCTTCCGAGCCCTCCGAGACGAACACGGCCTCGAGCTCCAGCGGCAGGCGGGTCTCCACGGCTGGGATGGTGTTGTCCACCACCGCAGGACCGGCTGCGGCTTCGCCGAACAGATTGCGCGCGAGAATCGCGTTGATGCTCACCGGCGCGGGCGGGTTTGCATCGCCCACGGGCGCCCGGGCACCGGCGCCGGAGATGCTGCTGCCTTCCGGCGGCGAGACAAAGAACAGCACGGCGTTCGCCAGGGTGAAGGCGATGCCGGCGATGACGATCCAGCGGGCCGGCTCCACCAGCCTGGCCGCAACCTGGCTCAGCTCCATGTCCCGCTCGTGACGTCGATGACCGTGATCTGCATGGCGAGTGTCCGTGCTTCTGCCGGTGTGTGCACACCACTTTGCCTGTTCGGCATAAGTGTCTGAAATGGCAGCAAGTATCCCCGATGGATATTAAAAAACTTGTTCCTCTACCTCCAGCACCACGGCGTGATCCGGATCACCTCCTGGCCATGGCTCACCCACCAGTTTCGTCAGGTACTTGGTGACCCCGAAACGTGCAAAACCGTTGTCCTCGACCGATGCGAGAAGCAGGGGTGTCGCCTCTCCCTGGGCGTAGGCCGTGGCTTCCGGGCCGGGACCCAGATCGGCCCGCATGGGCGGCAGCGCCGCTCTATGCAGTTTACCTGACATCCTGTACGTGAGCGGGCCGCCGTCCCAGGTCAGGGTGCCGGAGAGGGTATCGAGCCGCCGCCCGCTCACCTCGGCACGAACCTCGTCGAGCACGAACGTGCCCGCGAGCTCGATGAAGTACGGTTTGAGCCAGATGTTCACGAACGGTGCCCGGACGGTGCCGTTGGCGACCGCCGTTCTGCCGCCGCCGAGTCCGAGCGCTACCGCTCCGGCCACGTCGATATCGGTGCCGGTGAGCCCTACATCATAGCCGAGGTTTCCCTTCAGAAGCATGACAGGACGGAATGACCAGTCGAGTCTGCCGACCCGGACGCCACCGATCAGCAGATCGCCCTTCCCGGACCAGAGGGTGCCGTCCAGGGCGAGCAGGCTGACCGGTCCCCGGTCATCGATGAAATGCCCGATCAGGCTGGCCGGTGCCCGGACCACGAGGAAGAGCACGAACAGTGACACGCCGACGATGATGGCCCGGGTGCGCACGGGTTACCGACCGTCTCCGAGCAGCCGGTCGAGGATCTCCAGATACATGTCCGACAGCCTGGCGAGGTCTGTGGCGTTGGTGTGTTCGTCTACCGAGTGGATCGTGGCATTGACCGGCCCGAGCTCCACGATCTCGGTGCCGAGGCGGGCGATGAAGCGCCCGTCCGAGGTGCCGCCGCCCGTGGACGTCGTCGGGTCGAATCCCTGGACGCTGGCGACGCTCCCGCGAACCACGTCGATGAGATGCGGTGAAGCGGTCTTGAACGGCTCGCCGGAGGTATGCCAGGCAAGGTCGTAGTGCAGGCCGTGCCGGTCGAGGAGGGCCTCGATCCGACGTTTCAGGCCATCGCTGGTCTGCTCGGTGGAGAAGCGCAGATTGAACAGCACGGTCAGCTCACCCGGGATGACGTTGGTCGCGCCGGTGCCGCCATTGATGTTGGAGATCTGAAAGCTTGTGGGTGGAAAGGCATCGTTGCCGTCGTCCCAGGAGGTTCCGGCCAGCTCGTCGAGTGCTGCGAGCGCCCGGTGGATGGGATTGTCGGCCTGCTCCGGATAGGCCACGTGACCCTGCACCCCCTTCACCACCAGCGTACCGTTCAGCGATCCGCGGCGACCGATCCGGACCACGTCGCCGACCCGGCGCGAGGAGCTCGGCTCGCCGACGATGCAGTACTCTGGTGCGATGCCTTGTCGCACCAGCCAGTCGACGACTTTGACGGTGCCATCCGTTGCAACCCCTTCCTCATCGCTGGTGATGAGATAGGCGATGGACCCGGCATGATCCGGCTTGCCGGCGACGAATCGCCGGCTGGCCGCCAGCATGGCGGCAAGGGAACCCTTCATGTCGGCGCTGCCGCGCCCGTAGAGCTCGCCGTCGACCAGGGTTGGCGAGAACGGATCGAAGCGCCAGGCTTCCCTGGGGCCGGCCGGCACCACGTCCGTATGCCCCGCGAACACAACGGTGGGTGCGCCGTCGCCGCGGCTGGCCCAGAAGTTCCTGACGTCTGCGGATGGCAGCCTGGTTACGGTGAACCCCTGATCCTCGAGATGCCGGATGATGAGGTCCTGGCAACCCGCGTCTTCGGGCGTGACGCTCGACCGCTCAATGAGACGGCAGGTCAGGTCGACGATCTCTTCTGTCAGCGCATCCACGAATGCGTCAGTTGTGTGCGTGCAGCTGCTCGTTGAGGGCAATGGCCTTGCGGTTGGTCCGACACTCGATCCGGCCGTTCGCGCCGTTCTGAATGAAGAGCATGTCCGAGCCACCGGCGAGCTGTCTTGCTTTGACGCGGCTCACCTCGCGACCGTCTTCGTCGAGCACGATCACCGGCGTGCCGGCGGTAATGTAGACGCCGGCGGCAATGGTGCAGCGGTCGCCGAGGGGAATGCCCGTGCCGCCGTTGGCGCCGATCAGGCAGTGCTCGCCGATGCTGATGACGATCTCGCCGCCACCGGACAGGGTCCCCATGGTGCTGGCCCCCCCACCCAGGTCGCTGTGCGCGCCGATGATGACCCCCTGGCTGATGCGGCCTTCCACCATGGACGGCCCCAGGGCCCCCGCATTGAAGTTGATCTGCCCTTCGGGCATGACCGTGGTGCCGTCGCCCAGATAGGCACCGAGGCGAACCCGACTCGCGTCGGCGATCCGCACGCCCGGCGGCACCACGTAGTTGGTCATCTTCGGAAACTTATCCACGGAGAAAACCTCCAGCGGTCGGGCAGCGGCGCGGGCGGCGATCATCGCGTGAGCCAGCTCGCTGACCGCCAGGGGCCCGTCGCTGGTCCAGGCGACGTTCGGCAGGTGTGCGAAGATCCCGTCCAGATTCTGGCTGTTCGGCAGCGCCATCCGGTGCGAGAGCAGGTGCAGCTTGAGATAGGCCTCGGGTACCGAGCCGATCGGGCCGTCCAGGTCGAGCCGCACGCTGGTCAGGGGCCGGTCCGTCTCGAGCAGACCCCTGACGAGGTCCTGACCGGCCGCCGACGTGCGGCCGAGGAAGGCTTCCACGTCCCTGCTCGACGCGGTCGCCGTGCCCGGTGCGAAGCACTCGCGGATGAGGCTCGTCTCCGCGGCGTCGGGGTGCTTCAGCGGTGCGGGGAAGAAGCACTCCAGCACGCCCCCGGTCGCATCGGTGCTGGCGAGGCCCACACCGAAAGCGTAAATCTCGCTCATGATCGTCGCTGCATTCGTCTGTCCTGGGCGGGCCGCTACGCTATCACATTTGCTGGCCGTTTTACCGGCCGTGCTTCTGACCGCGTGCTCCGCCGGCGATGGATGCAGCGCTCAGCGCCGGGCCCAGCCCGCCAGGCGGCGGGCGGCGTCCACGCAGTCTTCGAGGGGAGCTACCCAGGCGACGCGTACGTAGCCGGCGCCCGGGTTGCTGCCGTGCGCGGAGCGGCTCAGATAAGAGCCGGGCAGCACCGTGATGTGCTGGGCTTCGAAAAGCCCCCTCGCAAATGCCTCGTCGTCTCCGCCGACCTCCAGCCAGTGGTAGAAGGCACCCTCGGGGGAGGTGAACTCGAAGGCCTGAGTGAGGATCGGGGTGACCGCTTCGAACTTGGCCCGATACAGGGCCCGGTTCTCCACGACGTGCGCTTCGTCCTTCCAGGCGAGCGTGCTGACCCGCTGCACGTGCGCACCGAGCGCACAGCCTTCGTAGGTACGGTACTGGTAGTACGGTGCGAGCACGGCGGCATCACCAGCTACGAAACCGGAGCGCAGACCCGGCAGATTCGACCGCTTGCTCAGGCTGTGAAAGACGATGCAGCGCTCGAAACCGGCTCGCCCGGTGTCGGCGGCCACCTGCAGAAGTCCCAGCGGCGGACGGCCCTCTTCCGGGTAGATCTCGGAGTAGCACTCGTCGGCCGCAATGACGAAATCGTGGCGGTCCGCCTGATCGAGCAGCCAGGCGAGGGTCTCCCGGTCCAGGCAGCGGCCCGTCGGGTTGCCCGGCGAACAGACGTAGAGGAGCTCGCAGCGTGCCCAGACGGATTCGGGAACGCTCCGGTAGTCAGGCAGGAAGCCGGTGTCCGGGCCCGTGTTCACGAAGTAGGGCGTAGCCCCCCCTAGCAGCACGGCGCCCTCGTAGATCTGGTAGAACGGGTTGGGCAGCACGCCCAGGGCATCGGACCTGCGGCCGAGCACGGCCTGCCCGAACGAGAAGAGTGCCTCCCTCGTGCCGGCAACGGGCAGTATCTGGGATGCCGGGTCCAAGGTGGCGCCAAAGCGTCGTTGGAGCCAGGCGCCGATGGCCGTCCGCAGCTCGTCCGAGCCGCGGGTGGCCGGATAGATAGCCAGGTCCCGGCGGAGCGCGTCGGGGTCGGTCAGCGCCTCCAGAATGAAGGCCGGCGGCGCGTGGCGAGGCTCACCGATGGACAGGGCGACGTGGGGATGGTCGGGATTGCCCGTCACCCCGGCCTTCAGCGCATTCAGCCGTTCGAACGGGTACGGTGAGAGCTGATCCAGGCGAGGGTTCAATCGAGTTCCCGCGCGATCTGTGCATCCAGTCCCTGACGGATGGCGGCGGCGAGCAGGTAGGCACGCTCGTCCGGGTTCGAGCCGGCCGGCGCGCTTGCGTCCCGAATCAGGAAGACGTCTTCGACCCGCTCAC
>JASFLG010000309.1:0-5656 GCA_050118205.1 Pseudomonadales bacterium | reverse complement strand
CCTGCCTTGGCCGCGCCATAGTTCGCCTGGCCGAAGTTTCCGTACAGACCCGATACGCTGGAGAAATTGATGATCCGGCAACCCGTCCTGTTGTGCTCGCGGATGTAGCGGGCGAACGGTCGCGAGCTGCAGTAGTGCCCTTTCAGGTGCACGGCGATGACGGCGTCCCAGTCCGGCTCCTCCATGTTGAAAATGGTCTTGTCCCGCAGAATGCCGGCGTTGTTGACCAGCACGTCCATGCCGCCGAATGCCTCCACGGCGGTGGCGAGCAGGCTCTCGCCGCCCGAGACCTCGGCGATCGATTCGGTGTGTGAGACCGCCTCGCCGCCCGCGGCCCTGATCTCGGCGACCACGTCGTCCGCGATCTTGCCGGTTCCGGTACCGTCGGTGTTGCCGCCCAGGTCGTTCACCACCACTCTGGCACCTTCTGCTGCCATGGCCAGCGCGATCTCCCGGCCGATGCCGCGGCCGGCACCCGTGATCACCGCGACTTTGTCTTCGAGTCTCATGCTTCTCTCCCTGTCTTTTCCCCTGTTGCACCGTTCGGGTGTACCTCGAACGCATTCTGGATACTAATACACCAACACGGGCAGTAGGAGTGCGAAGATGGCGGATGAGCAGATGGACGAGCACGTGCCGTACGGCGACAAAACGCTGCGCCTGATTGAAGGCGTCCTCGATCGCGGCGCTTCCAGGGCGGTGGTGCTCATGCGTCACTCCGCGCGGGAATACGCACCGGATCGTCACGACCTGCTCAACCCGCTCACCGAGGAAGGTCGAGGCTGGGCACACGATCTCGGTGCGGCTTTGCCCAAGGCGCTCACCCTTCGGGCGTATGCCAGCCCACCACACCGCTGCATGGAGACCGCCGAGCTGATCCTGGCGGGCCACGAGCAGGCGGGGGGCGAGGTCACCCGGCACCGCCCGCTCGAAGCACTCGGCGTGTTCTACGCGCTCGACCAGATGAAGATGTGGCAGGCGATGCGGGGGGCCGGCGGTCTGGTGCCGTTCGTCTCGTCGTGGCTCGAGGGACGGGTGCCCGCCGACGCCATCATGCACGCAGAGGTGGCGAGCCGGATACTGATCGACGTCCTCGCTGCCAAGCTCGACACGCCCGTCGCAAGCGCCCAGCTCGACGTCTGCGTTTCCCACGATATGACCCTCTATCTCATGCGCACGCTTCTGCTCGGCGAGCCGCTGGAGGGACCGCCGGTGGCGTATCTCGACGGCATCGTCCTGTTCGAGGAGGCGGGGGATCTGAAGCTGAAGGGGCTGACCGGCGCGGAGGTGACACTTCCTCGAGACGGTGATTAGAATCCGAAGAGGGCGACAAGTGGGGGAAGAATGAACCAGAACATCGTTGACGAGGCTCTCGACGCGGCACTGGAGTCGGGCATGGCGCTGGCGTGTCACGCGGCGCGACAGGGCGACGCTCTGGCGCTCGCCACGCCGTTCGGCGACCGGACGTTCCGCGAGCTGAACGCACGGTCCAACGCGCTTGCCCGCTTTCTGCGGGCGCATGATATCGGCGAGGGTGATGCCGTGGCGGTGGTATCCCGCAATCGACCGGAGTTCATCGAGACCCTGGCAGCTACCCAGCGGATCGGCGTGCGCTTCACGCCGGTCAACTTCCATCTGACCGGTGAAGAGGCCGGCTACGTGATCGACAACTGCGAAGCGAAGGCGGTGGTCTACGATGCGGGCCTCGGCACGGCGACCGACGCGGTCGCGCACGCGTCGGGCTGTGCGGTCCGCCTCGCCGTCGGCGGCCACATAGACGGTTTCGACGACTATGAAGCGGCGCTGGCCGGCTGCGACGTCAGCGACATCGACTCGCCGATCCGCGGCTCCACCATGCTGTACACCTCCGGCACCACCGGCAGGCCGAAGGGCGTGTACCGCAAGGAGCGCCCGATCGTCCGCTCCCAGGCCCAGTCGGTGGCGGCCGGCGGTCCGGGTGCGGTCAATCTGTGCACGGGTCCCGCGTACCATGCGGCGCCGCTCGCCTTCAACGTGACCGCGCCGATGAACGCTGGCGCTACCATCGTGATGATGGACAGGTGGGACCCGGAGGAGACCCTGCGCCTGGTGGAAAACCACCGGGTGACCCACACGCACATGGTGGCGACGATGTTCCACCGTCTGCTGCAGCTCCCGGAAGCCGTCCGGCGCGCCTACGATACGTCCAGCCTGACCTACATCGTGCACGGCGCAGCACCCTGCCCGGTGCACGTGAAGCAGGCCATGATCGAGTGGCTCGGTCCCGTCATCTACGAATACTACGCGGCGACCGAGGGCGGTGGCGGGTTCTTCATCGATTCGCAGACCTGGCTCACCAAGCCGGGGAGCGTCGGGCGGTCACCGAACCCGGAGGGCACGAAGATCGTCGACGACGACGGCAGGGAAGTGGCCCAGGGCGAGACGGGCTACATCTATTTCCGCGCGCCGGAGGTCGGCAGGTTCGAGTACTTCAAGGCGCCGGAGAAGACGGCCGAATCCTATCGTGGCGACTGGTTCACCCTGGGTGACATGGGGTACCTCGACGAGGACGGCTTTCTCTTTCTGAACGGGCGCAGTGCCGAGACCATTATCTCCGGCGGGGTCAACATCTACCCCCAGGAGGTGGACGAGGCGCTGCTCGCGCACGGCGCGGTGCTCGATGTCTGCACCGTGGGCGTGCCGAACGACGAGTGGGGCGAGGAGGTCAAGGCCGTGGTGCAGCTCGCGGACGGGTTCGAGGCATCCGAGACCCTGGCCGAGGAGATCATCGCGCATGCCCGCGACAGGCTCGCGGCCTTCAAGTGCCCGCGATCGGTGGATTTCGTCGCCGACCTGCCGCGCCTGCCGAGTGGCAAGATTCAACGGCGGCTGGTTCGCGCGCCGTTCTGGGAGGGCCGCAGCCGGCAGATCTGAGTGCGATCAGCCGTCCAGGGCGCGGCGGACCGACGGGGCACACGCGCCCGGTGAGACCCGGCTGACGCTGACGGCGCTGCAGCCGTTGAAGGCCGCAAAACGACGGGTCGCGTCCGAAAGAGCCGCGAGAAACCCTTCATGCTCGGTCGTTTCCTCCGTCTCGAGGTGCAGGTGCCGGATCTCGAAGCGACCCGCTTCACGGTGCGCCTTGCAGTCGGCCCGGCCGACCAGGCGGTCGCGGTAGACGATGGGCAGACAGAAGTAACCGAAACGACGGTCCGCCTCCTTCATGTAGCACTCGATCTGGTAGTCGAAGCCGAACACCGACCGGGTTCGGTCCCGGTGGATGACCAGATTGTCGAACGGCGACAGCAGCACCGCCCGACCGGCGGCGGTGGGCGCGCGCGTCTCCAGGCGTTCCGGGTCCGCATAGGCAGCATCGCCGCCGGGCAGCCGGATCGCCACCAGCTCGTTCCGGACGATCGCCTCCTCCAGCAGCGACTTCAGAGCCGTCCGAAGACCAGCGCCACGACGCTGGTAGGTGACGCTCTTCGGGGTCACGAAGCCGTGCGCGGTCAGCATGGTGCGGAGCAGGTAGGCGGCCATCTCGGTATCGTCCGGCATGCGCGTGTCGGTTCCGGACGGGAGCACACGCTCGGTGAGGTCGTAGGTTTTCTGAAACCCCTGCCTGCCCGTCACCATCAGATCGCCCTGCATGAAGAGCTGCTCCAGGGCCCGCTTCGCCGGCTTCCAGTTCCACCAGCCGGAGGCGCCCGCTGGCGGGGTGTCGAAGTCACGGGCCATGAGCGGCCCTTCCGCGGTCACCCGGGCGAGCACCCGGCGCATGAGCTTCTGATCGCGGCTGCGGATCCAGCGTTCCGTGCCGTCGCGGATGCGCTGCATGTGTGGCAGCGCGTAGCGGTAATCGCGCATGGGCAGGTAGGCGGCGGCGTGGAACCAGTACTCGAAAATACTGCCATCCGCCTGCAGCGCGTCCAGGTGCGCCGGCGCATAGTTGGGCACCCGGCTGTGAAGGACGTGGTCGTGGGCGCGCGCCACCACGGATATGGTGTCGATCTGCACGTACCCGATGCGCTCGATGGCCCGCCGGGTCGCCTGGCGGCCCCGGCCGAACGGCGCCTGCCTCGACAGCCCCTGAGCCTCCAGCGCGATCCGCCGGAGCTTGGCTGCGGGCACGTCGGCAATGCGGGCGGTTGCCGCGGATCGGGCCATTCGTGATACTCCCATCAGGCTGAGCGGGTGAGTGTCGAGTCTAGCGATTTTTCGTGGACTTTCGTGGACAGAGAGGCCTGCCGGGCAGGCAGGGAGTTCGAAGTTGGCAAGACGTGGGTTCGATTGATGGAACGTGAGTTCTGGCTGGAGCGCTGGGAGAAGGATCAGCTCGGCTGGCATTTGAGCGATACCAATCCGCTGCTCGCCAGACACTGGCACGAGCTTGCCATCACCCGGGGTGCCGCTGTGTTCGTACCCCTGTGCGGCAAGAGCCTGGACATGCGCTATCTCGAGTCTCTTGGCCATCCGGTGATGGGCATCGACTTTTCGGAGATGGCCATCCGCGCCTATTTCGAGGAAGCCGGCGAGGAAGCGAGGCGCACGGAGCAGTTCTACCTGACCCGGTTCGATGGGCCTCGAACGACGCTCTATTACGGTGACTTCTTCGATCTCCAGTCCCCGGACATTCTGGGCATCCGGGCGGTCTACGATCGCGGAGCGCTCATCGCCCTGCCGGAACCGGCCAGGGCGAAATACGCCGATCACATGCAGCGCATCATTCCCGAGCACGCGCAGATGCTGCTCATTGCCCTCGAGTACGATCAGAGCAGGATCGCAGGACCACCGCACTCGGTGAGCGCGTCCGAGATCGAGGCCCTCTACTCGCCGCGCTGCCGGGTCACCCGTCTCGACCGGGTCGATACCGATGCGCTGCCGCCGCGGTTCGTCGAAGCGGGCATCGAGTCGGCATCCGAGACCGTCTACCACATCGTCAAGGAGCACTGACCGTGCTCGACGACGCGGCGACCCGTCTGGTGCGGGCCGGCCCCGTCGAGCTTGCCTGTCAGGTGCACGGCGACCCGGCGGATCCTGCGATCATTCTCATCCGTGGGCTCGGCACCCAGCTCGTCGAGTGGAGCCCGGTGCTGATCGAATCGCTGACCGCCGGCGGCCTGTCCGTGGTCGTCTTCGACAACCGGGATGCGGGTCTGAGCGCCAAGGTGCAGCGCGACTACACGCTCGGTGACATGGCGGACGACGTGGCGGGGCTCGCGGATGCCCTCGGCATCCGGCGTTTTCACGTGTTCGGCATCTCGCTCGGCGGCATGGTGGCGCAGCTGGTTGCCGTGCGTCATCCGGACCGCGTGCGTTGCCTGTTCTCGGTCATGTCCACCACCGGAAATCCGGACCTGCCACGCCCGTCGGCGGCAGTGCGAGAGCGGCTGACTGCGAGCGCTGACGGCCGTGAGGCCAGCATCGCGCTCGACGCGGAGAACCGCGCGCTGTGGGGGTCTCCCGCGTACCCGGAGCCCGAGGCCGTGCGCCGCGGCATGGCAGAGGCGGTCCACGACCGGTGTCACTGCCCCGAGGGTGTCGCGCGACAGATGCGGGCCGTTCTGGCCGACGGCGATCGGACGGCGCGGCTTGCCCGCATCGGCGCGCGCACCCTCGTGCTGCACGGTGCGGACGATGTGCTCATCCCGCCGGCGGCGGGTGAGGACACCGCCCG
>JASFLG010000308.1:0-5663 GCA_050118205.1 Pseudomonadales bacterium | reverse complement strand
ATCGCGGTTACGCTAATCCTTCTGCTTGGCGTCGATGCCAGATTCGACTTCGGATTCGATACCTTTCTCGCAACGCTGACGGGAAACTGAAACTACTGCGAAAGGATTCGTGTCCCAAGGGCCCCAGATGCCATCTACTGGCCGGACGCGGCGAGCCCATCGCGCTTCAGGAACCCGGCGATCCACAGGGCGTCCTCCCTGGACAGCTGGTCGGCCCAGGGCGGCATGCCCTTGTTCGGGCGGCCTTGAAGCAGGGTCTCGGCCACCGCATTGACGGTCAGATGGGCGAGCTGGTCCGCATAGAGCGGCGGGCCCACACTACCTGTCATGTGTGTGCCGTGGCAGGCGGGGCAGTTCCGTTCCAGAAAATCCCGCAACTCCGCCTGGCGCGCCGGGATGATAGCTGCGGCCGGCGCTGCGGGGCTCGCAGCGTCCGCTCCCGCGGCGTGCAAGGCAGCAGCGTGCGGCACATCGTCTCGCATCCGCGGTGAGTAGGCCGTCACCACCACGAGGAGCGCGATCCCAGCCACCGCTCCGAGGCTTGCGATGATCAGTATCCAGTCGCCGATCTTTCTCGTGGGATGACTCCTAAGTTGCGCCGGCGGACGCTAGAACGCCGCGTAGCCGCCGTCGATCAGAAACGTCTCCGCCGTGTGATAGTTGCTGGCGGTGCTCATGATGTACACGACGATGCCCGCGAGATCCTGCGGCTCCCTCCAGCGTCGTACCATACGGTTCGACGAAAATCCGGAACATGTAGAACCATGATTGATGTTGTCGCCACCTTCATCACGTTTTTTGCCGTAGTCGACCCGATAGGCACTGTCCCGGTCTTCATCGCTGTGACTAGGCTCTTCGATGACAGACACCGCAGGCGGATTGCGTTGATAGCGACCATGGCCGCAGCGGGCATACTCCTTTTCTTTGTCGTAGCAGGCGAGTTGATACTGACGGCGATGTCCATTCCGCTCTCCGCATTCCAGGTTGCCGGGGGTGTGGTGCTGTTCCTCTTTGCGCTGACAATGATATTCGGTGAAAGCAAACCGGAGGAAGAGGTTCGACTGGCTGTGGACCAGAACGAGACCGCGATTTTTCCCCTGGCAGTTCCATCCATTGCGAGTCCCGGCGCAATGTTGACCGCTGTGCTCTTGACGGAAAACACACGCTACAGCATTACAGAACAGGCTCAGACATTCGCGGTTCTTCTGAGCGTGCTCGTCGTCACCTACGTCCTGATGTTGCTGGCAGGACCGATAAACCGCGTCATCAGAAGCAGCGGTGCTAGCGTCGCAAGCCGGGTAATGGGACTGATCCTTGCGTCCGTGGCGACAGCGAACCTGTTGGAGGGTCTGAGATCGTTTTTCACGCTCGCATAGGGAGGGCTGCTGTATGATGCCGAGGGTTTACACGGAGAAGTACGGGTGACCATTCAGTGAACGATCAAGAACACCGCGATGACGACCAGCACGAGGAGTTCGGACTTGCGAGTTTTGAAGATGATCGGCTGGTGGCCGTTCTGTCAAGGACCATCCGCGCTGCTGTCCGTGCCCTCGCGGTGGTGATGACGTTCGTCATCGTTTGGGGCGCCGTTGACGTGATGTGGGTTCTTTACCAGCGCATAGTGGCGCCGCCAATTCTGATACTCGAGATCACAGATATTCTTGCAACGTTCAGCGCTTTTATGGCGGTGCTGATAGCGATAGAGATCTTTATCAACATCGTTATGTATCTCAAAGACAACGTCATCCACGTTAACCTGGTACTCGCTACAGCGCTGATGGCGATTGCGCGGAAAGTGATCGTACTCGACTTCTCGGAGATCGAGCCACTCTACGTTTTCGCTACGGCAGCAGTAGTCCTTGCTCTCTCGATTGGATACTGGCTGCTTCACAGTGTCAGCGACCGACGCCCCAACCTGCGTGATCTCTAGACCCCGATCGACCCCGGGGTGGCATTGATCGGGGAGCGTTGGGGCAGGGCCTGGGCCACCGCATTCCCGGGTCCTAGAACGCCGCGTAGCCGCCGTCGATCAGAAACGTCTCCGCCGTGTGATAGTTGCTGGCGGTGCTCATGATGTACACGGCGATGCCCGCGAAATCCTGTGGCTCGCCCCAGCGCCGTGCCGGGATCCGGCGCATGACCGCATCCACGAACTTCTCGTTGCCGAAGGCCGGGGCGGTCAGATCGGTCTCGATCCAGCCGGGGAGCAGGGTGTGCGCGGTGACCCCGTAGCGCGCGTACTCCACGGCCAGGGCCTTGATCATGGAGATGAGTCCGCCTTTGGTGGCTGCGTAATGCTCACCGCGGGCCTGGCCGGAGATGGCGGCGAGGCTCGCCGTGCCGACCAGGCGTCCGAACGGATCACCGGCCTCGGCCCGTTTTCGCATGTGCTGTGCGGCGGCGCGGAACGTGTAGAAGACGCCGGACTGGTTGACGCTGATGATGCGGTCCCACTCCGCCCGGGTCATCTCGTCGAAACCGGTGCCGCGGCCGCCGATGCCCGCGTTGGCAAAGCAGCCGTCGATGCGTCCGTGCTCCCGGAGAGCCTCGGCGAAACAAGCCTCCACCGCCGATTCGTCGGCGACATCGCAGACCTGGGCGCTGGCTTTGGGTCCGATGGTGCCGAGCCGCTCGAGCGCCCGGGCGTTCTTATCGGGGTTGGTACCCCAGATGCAGACTTCGGCGCCCGCCTCGGCAAGGCCCTCCGCCATGCCGAGCCCGATGCCGCTGTTGCCGCCGGTAATGAGGGCGACGCGCCCGGTGAGATCGAAAGGTTGAAAAGCCATGCATCACGCTCCGGAAAGATCGAGGTGCGCATGCTAACCCGGCGGAAGCGGGATTTCCCGATGCGGATCAGACCGCGATCAGCACCGTGAACGCCAGGACGATCAGAACCGCCGTCGGCAGCAGGAGTACCGTGTAGATCAGCATCAGCAGGGAGAACTTGCCCAGCGTGATGGCGCGGCCCTCGCCGTAGTAACGGCGCAGGGCCAGATAGTGGTACACGGCCAGCCAGAGCACGAGCGCCGTGGAGACGAGGGTGAGCGCACTGTCCGGGAGGCCGAGATGGCCTCCATAGGGCACGGCCATGTTCAGCATCAGCACCAGGAAGACGAAGGTGTGCAGGTGGGTCGAGAAGACGAGGGTCTCCACGTAGTAACGGTGGCGACGGAAGTAGAAGAGCTTCAGCAGCCCGCCGTAGACCGGCAGCATCACCAGCATGCCCGCGGCCAGGTTGTCAGTGAATCGGCTGACGATGGAGCCGGGCTCGTAGAGCGCGTCGACCAGCTGCCCGACGAGATAGACCTCGGCGCGATCCGGTGGCTCCGTGTCCTCCGATACGGACTGAGCGATCTCGAGCAGCATGAGTCGCGCCATGGACGTATCCGGACGGCTCAGGATCTCGCTCGCTCGCTTTCGGCGGGCGTCGTCGAGCATGCCGAGGAGTTGTGCCGGATCCGCGTCCTTCACGTCCTCGAGCTCGACGCGCACCGACTCGTCTGTCTCCGCCGGCTCCATGCGGGTGTCGAGGGATAGCAGGAAGAAGAAGGCGATGCTGACGAACAGATACAGCCGGATCGGGCTCACGTAGCTCGCGCGGCGATTGCGGGAGAACTCGAGTGCGAGCTCCCCCGGGCGGAAGATGAGCGTGCGGAGTGTCCGCCACAGCCGGGAATCGATCTCGAAGGTTTCCTTCAGCAGCTCGCTGAGCAGCGGCGGCAGGGACCGCTGGTAGTCACGGTCGTTCTGCCCGCAGTGGGGGCAGTAACGGTCCAGGCGTTCCCGGCCACAGTTCGCGCATCGCATGGCGACATTGTGCATCGGTCGCCGGGTGGGCAGGTAGGGGAGCGCCGCGCCGGTCACAGGAACCGGCCGGCGCTGCGCGTGTGAGAAGGGGATCAGGTGGCCGGAGACGCGCGCCTCATTGTGCTGGCGCTGACGGCGGCGTCAATCACCGAATCCCCTCAGCTCAGTTGGGATCGCTGCATCCCATCGCCGTGAACGCCGGGAAGGCCTCGGAAGCACCTGCGGAGCTCGCGAGCGGCTCCGGCAGCACCGATCCGATGTACTCGACCCGCAGCGTCTTGCCGCCGGTCAGCTCTTCCACCAGAGCCAGCCCGCCGGGAAAGTCGCCGTCGGCCCGGCAGTAGGTCTTCTTCTCCACCCCGCCGGGTTCCAGCGGCGACCACTCGCGCGTCACCAGGCAGTCGCTCAGCTCACCGATTTCCTCGAGCGAGACGGTGCGATTCAGTCGCAGAACGGCCCCCCAGTCCTCCGCATTATCCTCGTCGTACTCCTGCTGATAGCGATCGCCCGGTTGTGGATTGGCGAGCATCAGGATACCGCCCTCGGCATCGCCGACCCCCGCCTCCCAGGTTCCGGCCGTGCTGCATGCCGGTCCCTCGTCTTCTTCCGGGTCGGGGAGGGAAAAGGTGTGCTCGCCGAGGTACCAGACCGTGCCGCGGGTGCCGTCACCGGCCTCATTGTCCCGGTCCTGCTCGGCGTAGTAGTCGAAGGTGTCTTCCTGCAGCTCGGCTGTGCTGTAGTCGCAATCTCCGTCCTCCGCTTCCGCGAGCCACTCCTGGTCGCGCACGACGAGCACGCCCACACCGTTGACCACGGTCGGGATGCTGTACCCGTCGACGGTATCCCCCATGTAGCCGATGATCTGGCGGCTGATCTCGCACTCATCCTCGGTCACTGCCTGGAACACCAGGGTCCCCCCGTCAAACGGCAGGAACTCATTGGTAAATGGTACGGTGGCGGTGAGTGGAAAACTCGCCGGGTTGAACTCGGTCTCGACCGTCGCAGCCGTGACGGCGGGTGCGAGCGCGGCACACGATAGAAACAAGGGCACGAGTGCCCAACTCCTGAAGGACTGCATAGGGAACCCCCTGTTCTTGCTGATCCCCTGGTGGGACCCCGGAACGGGGCAGAATCAATCGCTGGCGTCGGCTCGGGGCAGATAGTCCCGGAATGCGTCCATCTGCTTCCATTCCGGCTCCGGTGGCGTCGTTCCCGGTGCGGGGGCGTACTCGGATAGCGCCCCGGCGCTCATCCGGTGGATGTACCGGGGACAGTTGGGAAAGATGTGCTCGGCCTTCACCCGGACAATGAGCTGGGCCCCTTCGAAGCTGGCGCGCAGGGGATCGTCGAAGTCCATGCTGGCCGTGCCGTTCACCCTCAGTCGCCGGGGGTGCTCGAAGTCGATGAACAGCATCCCCACCTTGGGGTTCCGGACGACGTTGCCGAGACTCTTGAACATGCCGTTGCCGTCGTAGCTCGGAAACGCCAGAGTGTCGGCCGCGACCACGCGCACAAACCCCGGGCGGCCCCCTTTGTAGGAGCAATCCGGCGCTCCCGCGGCATCCGCGGTGGCCAGAAAGAACATCGTGCTGCGTTCGATGAACTCGCGGTCGTCGTCGTTGAAGCTCGTTCTATGGAGGAGCTCTTCGAGCCGGTCGGCGATCCGGCGGGAGTCGAACCGATCCTGAAGCAGCCTGTTTCCCTCATGGTACATGGCACATCCTCCCTTTCGTTGTGCGCGCAGGCCGCCTCACCGAGAGCCCCACCATGAAGGCAGCTCGGCAACGGAATCCAGCACGGCATCGGGTTGCACGGCTTCGGTTCGGTCCACGCGATACTTTCCGGTGCGGACGAGC
>JASFLG010000307.1:0-5676 GCA_050118205.1 Pseudomonadales bacterium | reverse complement strand
GTTTCGCCCGGGCAGCCATCGCGGTCGGCGAGGCGCTCTGGCGCGGCGACCCCGTTCCGGCGGGTGGAAGCGACACGGATGGGCACGCCGCCGTTGCGGCCGGCGATGCCCTGCGCCGGCGTCTCGGCCACTATCAGGGCGGTATGTTCCATCTCGACGGCGAGTGGTTCTGGGGCGTGGACCGCATCCGCCATCTGGAGGCACGACTGATGTCGGAAGGGCTCGGCTCCGGAAGCGTGCTCGTGCCGGAGCCGTCCCCGGCGGATGCCGGCGGCCTCGACGCGGACCGCGTCGTGCTCGAATACTTTCCATCGCTGCGCAGCCCCTACACGGCCGTTGGCCACGCGCGCGTGCTCGACCTCGTCGAGCGGAGCGGCGTCAGCATCCGGCTGCGTCCGGTGATGCCCATGCTCATGCGCGGTGTGCCGGCACCGTCCGCCAAACAGCGCTACATCATCACCGATGCGGCCCGGGAAGCCCGGGCCCGAGGCGTCCCCTTCGGCCGCATCGTCGACCCGTTCGGCAATCCGGTGAGGCGGGCTTTTGCCCTGTTTCCCGGTGCCGTAGCCCTCGGCCGCGGCATGGCTTTCGTCACCGCCTATCTGCGCGCCGCCTGGGCCGACGGCGTGGACATCACCACCGAGCACGGCCTGCGCACGGTTGCCGCCCGGGCGGAGGTCGACTGGCAGACGCTCACGGACGCAGCATCCGGCGTTGCCTGGGAAACAGAGCTGGGGGAGAACCTGAACGACATGCTCGGCGCCGGACTCTGGGGCGTGCCGAGCTTCCGGGTCACCGGCGGCAACGATCCTGCGCCGTTTGCCTGCTGGGGCCAGGACCGAATCTGGCGGGTCGAGGACGAAATCGCGAGAAGAATGCGATGAGCCGTCGCGAGGCGAGAAGCCGCGCCACCCAGGCGGCCCTCATGCGGGCCGCCGAGAAGCTCATCGCGCGCAAGGGCATCGAGAACGTCACCCTCCGAGAAATCGTCACCGCCGCCGGCCAGAAAAACGAATCCGCGCTGCAGTATCACTTCGGCAACCTGAACGGCCTCATCCGCGCTCTGCACGCCAGCCGCGAAGCGGAGATCCAGGGCCGCCGCGAGGCTCTCCTGGCGGATCTGCTGACCGAGACCGCGACCCCCAGCCTGCGGCAGATCTGCCGGGTGATGGTGAGGCCCGCCTTCGAGCTCGCGCGCTCGAACCCCGATTTCCGGCGCTATGTTCAAGCCTTCGGGCACGACATCACCCTCGCCGACGAATCGGCGCTGGCGCTGATCAACCGCAAAGGCGGCCGGAGCATCGCGCAGACCGGGTCACTGCTGCGCGCCGCGCTACCGCACCTCGACGAGGCGGCATTCCGGCGTCGCATGGACGCGGCGCTGCGCTTCGTCGCCGCGTCCATGGTCCATCAGGCGAGACGGAGGAACGGATTTCGCGGCGCCGAGGGGGAGATATTCTTCGCGAGCCTCATCGACGCCCTGGAGGGATTGCTCGGCGCCCCGGAATCGGCGGAGACGAAGGCACTGTCCCGCGGACCCTGAGCCCACCGTCCCGGCCTCCTGGTCCACCATCGCCGGCCTCCTAGTCCCGCCGGTAGGTGCCCACCAGCCGGTTCATGGCGATGACGTTGGGCTCGATACGCTCCAGCAGCTCCCACAGCCCGAGGCCCGCCGGCAGATCGAGATCCTCGTCCAGCGCGAGCACCCAGAAGTAGTAGCGGTGCGTTCCATGGCCCGGGGGCGGCATGGGCCCACCGTAGTTCCGGTTGCCGAAGTCGTTGCGTCCCGCGGTGAACCCGGTGGTGCCTTCGGCAAGCTCGGAGACCGACGCGGGGATGTTGTAGAGCACCCAGTGCACGTAGCCGTAGTGGCCGGGCGTGACCAGCGGCGCGTCCGGGTCGTGGCAGACCACGGCAAACGACTTGGCCGCGGACGGCGCGCCGTTCCAGGTCAACGGCGGCGACACGTCATCGCCTTCCCCCGTGTGCTTCCCGGGGATGGGCCCGTCCTCCTTGAAGGCCGTGCTGGTAAGCTGCATGTCCGATAGCGCGAATCCCATTGGTTCCTCCTGGATCGTTCCGGCGTCAGTGCCCATGCTACGGGATTGGGCGCGGGGGTCGAAAGGTGGCACACCCGGACGATCCGGCCGGAACCGTATCGTCTCCGCGCACTCAAACGGATCGCGCCAGGCCGGGAAAACGATGAGGAGGCAACTCATGTGTGAGCTTCTGGGGCTGTCGGCCGAGCAGAAGGTATCGTTCACCTGTTCCCTGAACCGCTTCGCCGCACACGGCAGCAGCACCGGCCGTAACCATGATGGCTGGGGCATTGCCGCCTACGAAGGGTCGGACACCCGCATGATCAAGGAACCGACCGCCGCGGCGAGCAGCGACTGGGTCCGCTTCATCGAGAATCACGGCGTGACCAGCACCATCGTCATCGCCCATATCCGTCACGCGTCCCGGGGCGAGCCGAGCTATGCCAACACGCATCCCTTCTGCCGCGAGCTCGGCGGCCGCGTGCACACCTTCGCCCACAACGGCACGCTACCCGGCGTGGACCGGCTCGCCCTGCCGGCAGACGGTTTCCACCCGATCGGCGAGACCGATTCGGAGCACGCCTTCTGCGCGCTGCTCGCCCGGCTTCGGGGACACTGGAGGGGACCCCACGCTCCCGATCCCGACACGCGACGGGCCGTGGTCGCCGACTTCGCGACGGAAATCGCCGAACTCGGCCCGGCCAACTTTCTCTACTCGGACGGTGAGCTACTGTTCGCACACGGCCACCGGCGTCAGCAGGACGATGGCAGGGTCGGGCCGCCCGGCCTGCACCTGATTCAGCGCGAGGAGATCCCCGCGGACGATTCCTGGCTGGCGTCCGGCGTCGATCTGGGCGAGCACCGCGATCCTGTGGTGCTGGTGGCCAGCGTCCCGCTGACCGAGGAGGCCTGGCGACCGATGGCGGAAGGCGAGCTGGTGGTGATCGCGAACGGGCAGGTGATCTAACGGATCAGCAACGGCGCGCGCCGCCCGTTACCCGGGCAGCGCGCGCGAACCTCATCCGTGCACGGCGGCAAAGATCTCCGCAAAGGTCGGTGCTCGTCCCGCCTGCACGTTCATGTGCAGACGCCGCTCCATGTCGCTGGCGGCAATGAGACCCCGAATGCTGTGCGTATCGCCCTCCACTACCAGGCAGTGGCTCTCGCCGTTGCCGTGCAGCGTGTCGATGAGATCGCGCACCGTCGCGTGGCGAAGATCTCCATACCACAGCGCCCGGAGCTCGTTGCGGTGTTTCATCACGTCCATCACCTGGATGTCCTGGCGCGATGCGCCCGCTGCAACCCTGCGAAGCAGGTTCGCCTCGGAAAGCTCATGCTGGGTAATGGTGCCGATGAACTCTCCCTTGCCGTCCACCACCAGCCGTAACCTTGGCAGGCTCTGCCTGAGCACCGCGGCGGCGTCGACCGCACGCATCGTGCCCTCGATGACCACCGGCTGGTGTCTCCGGAAGTCGGTGAACACGCTCAGGGCGGGAGAGTGGAGGTCGATATCGAAGTACTGTTCCGGGGAGACGAGATGGTCGGATGTCTCCACGGAGTGCAATGTCATCGCTGTCATTTACGTGCTCCTTCTGAGCGCACCGGGTTCCTGTCCCGGCACGCGCACTGCTGTCATGAGCCCGTGGGTCGGAGCCCACGGGAAAACCGCAGGTCAGGAGACCGGGGGTGCCCGGGCCGGTTGAGCGTAGTGAGCGTGGAGCGCCGGCAGGGCGGGCGGCGAATGACCGCCATGAACGTCGAGGGCAGCGACGCCGGGAAGCTCGACGCCCCCGACGACCGCTTGATCCGGGGTATCGGGTGGCGAGACGTCGCCGCCACAGGCGGTCGACCAGCCATCCGTCAGCAGGGCGTTGCCCGAGGCATAGGTCGGCACCGTATCGAGGACAAACAACACCCCGACGACGAGACACGCCATCATCAGGCATCTGGTCAGACCCGTACGCATCATAGCCAACTCAGCACACTGGACAGAGCGTATCACAGTCTCGGGCGGCGCCAATCCCTCACAGACCCCGGTCAGCTGCCAGCTCTGCGGCGTCTCGAAGCCGCCCAGGGTGGCGTAAAAGCGCCACTGACCCTGGTGCAGCGCCTCATGATAGAGAAAGGTGTTGAGGTAGGTCCCCAGCGGCTGCCGACCATAGAACTCGATCACGTGGTCGGCCTCCTCGTCCGGCCGAATCGCGCCCAGCGCCGCCTCGAGGTTCTCATCCATCCCCGCGAGTCCATCCAGCAACGGAACTGCTTCGGGCGCGGCATGATCAGGTACCTCCCCGAAGCGCATCGAGAAATCCGGTCTCGGCGTTCACCCACCACTGATTACCCTCGGGGTCGGTGGCCGTGAAGCTGTAAGCGATGCGCGTTTCCTCGGGGCCCTGAGTAATGTTCGCGCCGGCGCTCACCGCTCGACGGTGAATCGCCTCGACCTGTTCCCTGTCGTCGAGACGCAGCGAGATCCCCGCGGGGCCCATGCGTCCATCCTCCGCGAAGTTGATCGACACCTTGCCTCGATGCCAGTGGAGCTCCGCGTGCTCGACGCGGCCGGCGACGTCCGGTGGCGCGCGCCACGACTCCGTCAGGCCGAGCGTCCGCACGGCCCACTCGGCCAAAGCCGGGACGTTCCGCGTCCACACCAGGGGAAAAACCTCCGCTGCCGGTTCCGGCGGACCCCCGGCAAAGCCCCGGTGCGTGGCTATCTGCCAGTGGTTGCCCCAGGGGTCGGTGACCATGGCCCGTCGGTCGCCGTACGGCATCTCCGCGGGCGCCTCCATGGACGTGGCGCCGAGCGCCAGTGCCCGGTCGTACGCCGCATCCGTGTCGTCCACATACACGTACAGAAAGCCGTTCGTCGGCTGACGGGCGAGCGTGCCCGCCACCATGATCAGGCTGCCGCCCAGGTGCATTTCGGATGGTCGGCTCTCCTGATAGGTGCCCGTCGCGCCGAAGACATCCACCAGAAAGGCGACCATGGCCCGGGGGTCGGCGACGGAGAGTCGCGGTATGACGGACGGCCAACCGGGCGGCACATGGGTCGGCGGGCCCATCAGAGCGCCCTCGCCCCCACGCAAACGCTGATACCGCGCCGCAACGGCAGCTTGCTCATCCGCCTGCCCTCCCCGAGCTGACGCGAAAAGTGTAGCACGCGCCCGTCGGACCGGCGCGGGCCGAGCGTGGGGAGCGGGGGCGCGTATGGTGGACGGGCGGGCGTGGTGGACGGGGGCACGCGTGATGGACGGAGGCGCGCGTGGTGGACGAGGCACGCGTGATGGACGGGGCGCTCATCGGGGCCGCGAGAAATGGCCGGGCGCCAGCTGATAGGCTATGAGCAACGCCACACGGAGGCTTCAAGCCCATGTATGTGCTGTTGATCGGCGGCATCTTCGCCGTCGCCCTGTGGTCGGTGCTGAGCGGGCTCCGGAGCGGCCGGCGAGCACCGATCGCGAGGGGTATCGCCATCGGGCTCGGAGGTCTGGGGCTGGTCCTTCTGCTCGATCTGTCTGCCGAGCTCTACTGGTATCAGTCGCTCGGCTACGAGTCGAGGTTCTGGATCTTTGTCTGGGCCAGGATCGGTGCCGTCGTCGTCGGCGCGGCCTCCGCCGGTATTGCCGCGTATCTGATC
>JASFLG010000306.1:0-5685 GCA_050118205.1 Pseudomonadales bacterium | reverse complement strand
GGAGAACGGCATCGCCCGGTTCCAGGTGGAGACCAAGAACCAGGACGGCACCACGGTGCTCTCGGGCTACGCCGAGGCGCGGGTCGACTGACCGGTCGGCAGCGCCGCGTTGCGCGGCGTCCTGACCCTTCGAACGGCCGGGCTTGTCCCGGCCGTTTCTTTTTGCGCGGCTTGGACTCGGCATGGCACAGAGCCCGGCAACCGCGGGCTCGGACCAATCCCGATGACGATGATGCGCATCAGAGAGCGAGCGGGTGGGGGGCGCCCGCCGATCAGGGCGCCGGCAGCACCTGCCGGAACGGGCGCACCGTCACCCGGGCGAATAGCCCGGCCAGGGTGTACGGGTCGTCCGCATTGATCCGGACCACCTCGTCCCGGGATTCGGCCTCGATGATGAACAGCGAGCCGATCATGGTCTCGCCGTCGTCGGCGAGCATGGGGCCGGCGAGCCGGATCTTCTCGTTCAGCGTCGCCGCATAGGCGAGGTGTTTCTCCCGGTTTGCCAGGCGCAGCGACAGGCTGTCGGGTTTGTCCTCGCAGATGAGCACGTACAGCATGGCCCTCGTCCCGATGGTCAGTGCAACGCGTCGCGCAGGGCGGCGACGGCCTTCTCGAACGCCGCGCGCGAAGAGGGAAACAGCGCGGCCGTAGCAAGGAAGTCGTGCACCAGCCCATCGAAGCAGATGGCGCTGGCGGGCACGCCGGCGGCCGCCAGGGCGTCGGCATAGGCGTGGCCCTCGTCACGCAGCGGATCGAACTCGGCGGTGAGGACGAGCGCCGGCGGCAGGTCGGCGAGGCTGTCCGCTCGCAGCGGGCTGGCCGCCGGCTCGGCCCGACGCGCCGGATCCGGACAGTAGACATCCCAGAACCAGGCCATGGTTTCCGTCTCGAGCAGGTAGCCGGCTCCGTTCTCCACGTAGGAGGCTCGGGAGAGGTCGTGATCGACCACCGGGTAGGCCAGAAGCTGAAAGTCGATGCGGGGGCCATTTTCGTCCCGCGCCTTCTGAGCGACCACCGCGGCCAGGTTGCCGCCTGCGCTCTCCCCGAACACGCCGAGCCTGCCGGAGCCGCCGAGCTCGCTGGCGTGGTCTGCCACCCAGCAGGTCGCGGCATAGGCGTCATCCACGGCGGCCGGATAGGCGTGCTCCGGCGCCAGCCGGTAGTCCACGGATACGACGATGCAGTGGGCCGCCGCGCTCATCGCGCGGCAGACGGCGTCCGACGTGTCGAGATCGCCGATCACCCAGCCGCCGCCGTGAAAGTTCACCAGGATCGGGAACGGGCCGTCGCCTGCCGGCCGGTAGATGCGCACGGGAATCTCGCCCGCCACCGTGTCGATGGTCCGATCCTCCACCGAGCCCACCGAGAGCTCCTCGATGACGGGCCGCATGAGCCGGTACATCTCGCGGCCCTCGGCCGGCGTGACCTCACTGATCTTGGGCCCGGGCTCCTCGGCGAGCTGAGCGAACATGGCCTCGTACTCCGGTACAAGCGGCATCGATTTGCTCCCCTGTTCTGACGCGACCTCGAGCGCGTGCTATTCGCATGCTGTGCTTGCGGGTTCAAACCCGCGGCGTTGTAGAATGTGCGCTTTCTCGATGAATCACAACCGGAGGCGCCCCGTCGCCGGCCCACTGACGGGGCGTGCGGCGATTCGGCCGCGCATGCGGGTTGTGACGAGGCAAGGTCACGAGGTGAAAGAGTGAAGAGCATGAGCAGACTCCTGAACGGTGAGGACGAGATCACCGAAACGGCGCGGCAGTTCCAGTTTCTCGAGCAGACCCTGCTGAAGAACCGGGCGATGACGATCTTCGGCGAGATCAATCAGGAAGTGGCCCGGCGCACGGCGGAAAAGCTTCTCGCCCTGTCCTTCGAATCGGACGACCCGATCACCATCTACATCGGCTCTCCGGGGGGGCACGTGGAGTCCGGCGACACCATCTTCGACATGATCCGCTTCATCAAGCCGGTGGTGCGCACCGTGGGCACCGGCTGGGTCGGCAGCATCGCCACCCACATCTACCTGGCGCCGGAGAAAGAGCATCGTTTCTGCCTGCCGAATACGCGCTTTCTGATCCATCAGCCGGCGGGCGGGTTCGGCGGAACCGCTGCCGACGTGGAGATCCATGCTCGCGAGATCATCAAGACCCGGCAGCGGATCAATGCCACCATCGCCGAGCGCACCGGTCAGCCCCTGGAGCGCGTGGTCAGGGACACGGATCGAGACTACTGGATGAGCCCGGAGGAATCCGTGGACTACGGGATCGTGGGACGCATCGTCAGCAGCATGGATCAGATTGCCTGAGCGAGCCCCCGTGGCGTCGCTGACCGCGTTGAAGGTCCGTCTCCCGGGCGCCGACATCACGCTCAGCGCCGAGCTCATGCGGCCGGACGATGCGTTCGCATTGCTCGTGCTCGCGCACGGCGCAGGTGCCGACTACCGCCACGCCAGCATGGTGGCAATCAGCGACGCCCTGGCTCGGCACCGGGTGGCGAGCCTGCGCTTCAACTTTCCGTTCATGGAGCAGGGCCGGCGGCGGGTGGACGGTCAGGCGGTCTCCGTGGCGACCCTGCTCGCCGCGCTGGATACGGCTCGCGAGGCGGCGCCCGAGCTGCCGGTGTTCCTCGGCGGGCACAGCTACGGCGGGCGCATGGCATCCCACGCGGCGGCCGAGCACGACCTGTCCATCCGTGGGCTCGTGTTCTGCGCGTTTCCACTGCACCCGCCGCAACGGCCCGGCACGGAGCGGGCGGCCCACCTGATCCGAATCGCCCTGCCCATGCTGTTTCTGAGCGGAACCCGGGACGCGCTGGCCGAGCACGATCTGCTGGAAGAGGTGCTGGCCGGGCTCGGCGGTCGGGCCCGGCTGCACTGGCTGGACACGGCCGATCACGGTTACAAGATCCTCAAGCGGTCGAGGCGCTCCACGCAGAGCGTGTTCGATGAGCTGGCCGAGGCGGCCGCGGAATTCATGCGGTCGCTCGTCTGACGACGGACGACCGTTGCCGGCAGGATCGCTTACTTCCTGCCGAAGCCCTTCAGACGCTCTGCCATGTCCGGACTTGCGCCGGGGCTCGTTTCCCGCTCGAAGCGCAGGCCGTCGGCCAGGGTCCGATCCTGGCCGCCATTGACCAGAAGTTTGTCAGCCCGCAACGTGTGCCAGGAGTTGGCGAGAAAGCCGCGGGCCATGGTCACTGCCGCCGTCATCAGCTCGTCCTCCGGGACGCAGCGGTTGGCAAGGCCCACGGCGGCAGCTTCCGCGCCGTCCACGACCCGGCCGCTGAACATCATCTCCTTAGCCGCCAGCAGGCCGATCCGCCGCGGCAACCGCTGGCTCATCCCCCAGGTCGGCGTCATGCCCCACTTGCCGTGCGTGTCCGAGAATCGAGCGCTGTCGGCGGCGATCATCAGGTCGCAGGCGATGGCAAGCTCCAGCGCACCGGTGTAGCAGTGCCCCTGCACCGCTGCGATCACCGGCTGCGGCAACCGTTCGATGGCTTCCAGGGTTTCCGCCTGGAACGTGGGAGAGGGTGCCCGTTCCCCGGCCTGAATGGCCTTGAGGTCGTTGCCGGCCGAGAACGACCGGCCGGCGCCGTGCAGGATGACGCAGCCGATCGTCTCCGTTGCCGCGGCAATGGCGTCGATGTGAGAACGGAGCTCGACGAAGAGTCCGGGTGACAGGGCGTTCAGCGCGTCCGGCCGGTTCAGGGTGAGAATGGCGAGGCCGTCGTCGTCCTCGCGCAGCACCAGCGTCTGTGAATCGGTCATCCGACTCCTCCTCGATTCGTTTTCCAGGACCGTTTTCCGGGATAATGCACGGCTTTCGCCGCAGCGGACAAGGAGAGCATGCGCAGGACCTCGGTAGCAGTGATCGGCGGTGGTATGGCGGGCATCTCCCTGGCAGGGCGTGCATCGGCGGACTTCGACGTCAGCGTGCTGGAAGCCGAGTCGCAGCCCGCCTATCACAGCTCCGGGCGGTCCGCCGCCGTGGCGATCGAGAACTACGAGAACGAAGTGGTGCGCGCGCTGACCGTCCCCGGCATGGATTATCAGCGGGCCCACGGAGCCAAGCCCATCGGCTGCGTCACCCTGGCGGACCCCGAGCACCTGGACGATCTGGCCGACTTCGAAACGACTTGGGCGCCGCTGTCTGGCACCCTGGTGGAGATGCCGGTCCAGGCGCTGCTGGACCGCGTGCCGATCATCCGCCCCGAGCGGGTGGCCCGGGTCCTGATCGAGACCCAGGCGCTGTCGCTGGACGCGCATGCGGTGCTGGAGAGCTTCCGCCGTCAGCTGCTCGCGAACGGCGGGCGGCTGATTGGCAACGCCCGGATCGACCGGATCGAGCGCCGCGACGGGTGTTGGGAGGTCGCCTGGAACGGCCACAGTCTGCGCGCGGACATTCTGGTCGACGCCGCCGGCGCCTGGGGCGATGAGGTCGCCGCCCTGGCCGGGGTGACACCGCTCGGCCTGCAACCGTTCCGCCGGACGGCATTTCTCGTCGACCCCGGCATGGACGTGACGGGCTGGCCGCTGGTGCACCGGGCCCAAGGGGGGCTGTACTTCAAACCTGAGGGCGGACAGCTCCTGGTGTCCCTGGCGGAAGCCACCCCCAGCGTGCCTTGCGATGCCCAGCCCGAGGAACTCGATCTGGCGACCGCCGTGGACCGGTTCCAGACGCTCACGACCGTAGAGGTCCGCCGGCTCAGCCACAGCTGGGCGGGATTGAGAACGTTTCTCCCGGACGGGTTTCCGGCGGCGGGGTTCGATCCCGAGGTGCCGGATTTCTTCTGGCTGGTGGGCCAGGGCGGTTTCGGCATCCAGACGGCACCGACGCTGAGCGAGGTGGCGGCCACACTGCTCGGAGGCGGCGATCACCCGCTCGCGGGGCGGATCAACCCGGGACGCTGTCGCTGAACGGCAGGCTGGCCGTCGGCCGACCGGTCGCCGGGCTCACAGCCCGAGCACCAGCTTGGCGACGATGTTCTTCTGAACCTCGTTGGTGCCGCCGGCGATGGAGCTGGCGCGCAGATTGAAGTAGCGGGTGAAGGCCATGCCGCTGCCCGCCGGTGCCGCTTCCGGCCGATTGTCGCCCGGCACGTCCGACGGCTGCACCGCGCCGTGATAGCCCACCGCCTCCAGCGCGAGCTCGGAGATCCGCTGGCCGATGTCGGCGCCCAGGTTCTTCATGATGGACGACTCCGGTCCGGGGTTCTGGCCCTGGGACAGGGCGGCCATGATGCGGAACTCCGTGTACTGATTGGCCTCGAGCTGCACGGCGGTCTCGTCGATCTTCGTCTTGAAGTCCGGATCCTCGAGCAGGGAGCCGTCGTCGGTGGGTACGCTCGCCGCCAGACGCCGCACCCGTTCCAGGGCGCTGCGGTGGGCGGCGGTACCGCCGCCGCCGCGCTCGAACTCGAGGAGATACTTGGCCACCGTCCAGCCCTGGTTCTCCTGACCCACCCGGTTGGTCCGGGGGACCCGTACGTCATCGAAGAACACCTGATTCACCTCGTGGGTGCCCGAGGCGAAGACGATGGGGTCGACGGTGATGCCAGGCGTGTCCATGTCGAGCAGCAGGAAGGTGATGCCGTGCTGTGGCTTGTCGCTGGTCTCTGTGCGCACCAGGCAGAACATCCGGTTGGCCCAGTGCGCGTGTGTCGTCCAGATCTTGGTGCCGTTCA
>JASFLG010000305.1:0-5685 GCA_050118205.1 Pseudomonadales bacterium | reverse complement strand
GCTTACTCAGACCGATCGCGCCCGATCCATCCGCTACGAAGAAGTCCTGCCACCCGCCGAGCGTCTGAACGAGATCGCCCACGGCAAACTCATCGTTGTTCGACGCCACGACCTGGGCGACGCAACCAGCACGCATCGGCTCGCCGATCGCGACCGGTGGCATGTAGCTTTCACGGTCCTCCATCCAGCCGCGCTGGGTCGGATCGAACGAGAGGTAGAGGTTGCGCAGCAGCACCTGGCCCGGCCCGGGCTCGGGGATCGGAACCTCCCGATACTCGAAGTTTGCTTCCGTAACCATGCCGTGCGGTCGTTTTGCCAGCACCCACTGTCGGTTCGTGTTCACTGCATCTCCTCCTTGCATTTGGCAGCCCCGTGCTAAAATGCCCGGAACGGACAGGAGTAGCAATGAGCGACCTCGCGTTTGCCTCGGCAACAGAGCTGGCCGCCGCCATTCAGCGGCGCGACATCTCGGCGGTCGAGCTTTTGAAGCTGTATCTGGACCGTGTCGACCGCTACAACGGCGAGCTCAACGCGATCGTGGTCGATATCCGGGACGAGGCCCTGGCACAGGCCGCCGAAGCGGACAAGGCGCTCGCCGACGGGCGCTCCGTCGGACCGCTGCACGGCGTGCCCATGACCATCAAGGAGTCCTACAACCTGGCCGGTACGCCCACCACCTGGGGGAACCCTGCCTGGAAGGACAACGTCGCGAGCGAGGACGCAGAGGCGGTCAAGAAGCTCAAGGCCGCGGGCGCCATCGTGTTCGGCAAGACCAACGTGCCGCTGATGCTCGCCGACTTTCAGAGCTACAACGACGTCTACGGCACCACGAACAATCCCTACGACCACACGCGCATTCCCGGAGGTTCCTCCGGCGGCTCCGCCGCGGCGCTCGCCGCCGGTCTCACCGGGCTCGAGACCGGCTCCGACATCGGTGGCTCGATCCGCAATCCCGCCCACTTCTGCGGCGTGTTCGGCCACAAACCGACCCACAACCTGCTGTGGATCCGCGGTCACTCACCGCCGGGGGACGTACGCAGCAAGCCAGACATCTCTGTAATCGGTCCGCTGGCCCGCTCCGCCGTGGATCTGGACATGGCTGTGCGCTGCATGGCCGGCCCGGACGAAATCATGGCCAGGGGCTACGAGCTCAAGCTGCCGGAGCTCGGCGCCACGGGGCTCGACGGGTTGAAGGTTGCGGTGTGGAACGACGACGAGATGTGCCCGGTCAGCACCGAGGTGCGCGACCGCGTCGATGCGGTGGCAGCGGCCTGCCGCAGGGCCGGTGCGACCGTGGACGAGCGGGCGCGGCCCGGTTTCACGTCCGAGCACTCGCACCGCACGTATCAGAATCTGCTCCAGGCAACCATGGCTGCGCGCATGCCGGACGAGGACTACGAGAGCCTGAAGCGCTATGTGCAGACGCTGGATCCGAATGACGATAGCACCACGGCACAGACGCTGCGCGCACAGGTGGCGAGCTTCAAGGAGTGGAAGCAGCACAACGAGCTGCGCGACCACCTGCGCTGGTCCTGGCACGAGTTCTTCGGCGATCACGATGTGCTGATCACGCCCATCATGCCGACCGCGGCGTTCAAGCACGATCAGCGCCCGTTTTCCGAGCGCACCATCCGGGTCAACAACGAAGAGCGCCCCTACTTCGAGCAGGTGTTCTGGGCGGGACTCACCGGCGTTTCCTACCTGCCGTCGACGATCGTTCCCACCGGGCTGAATGGCGAGGGGCTGCCGATCGGCGTGCAGATCGTCGGGCCCGAGTACGGCGACCTCATCACCATCGGCGTGGCCCGGGCCCTGGAAGCCGAGGGCTTCGCATTCGTCCCGCCTCCCGACTATCTCTGAACATCTCTGAAGTGGCCACGACGGCAGTTGCGCACCCGAACATCGCGCTGATCAAGTACTGGGGCAAGCAGGCGTTGTCCGGCAACATCCCGGCGACGCCTTCGCTCTCGATCACTCTGGACGGGCTCACCTCCACCACGACGGTCACGGATTCGGCACACGACCGGGTCATACTGGATGGCGAGGTCGTCAACGACGCCAAGATCGAAGCCTGTCTGACCATGCTCCGCGCGGACCTCGACGTGGGTCCCCTGGAGATCGACAGCCGCAACGACTTCCCGACCGCCGCCGGACTCGCGTCGTCGGCCTCGGGGTTCGCCGCCCTGATCACGGCCATCGATGCGCACTGCGCGCTGGGGCTCTCAGACCGGGCCCGCTCCGACTATGCCCGGCGCGCCTCCGGTTCGGCGGCCCGGTCGATCTACGGCGGCTTCGTCGGCCTCTCGGCGCCGGACTGGATCGCCGAGCCCGTGCTCGAGCCGGACGCCTGGCCACTGAAGGTGGTCATCGCGATCACCGACGAGAACCGCAAGGACGTCTCCTCTTCCGCCGGCATGCGCCTGTCCGAGGAGACCTCGCCCTACTACGCGGCCTGGGTCACCAGTACGGCCATCGACTACCGGGGAGCCCGCGACGCGGTCGGCAAGCGCGACTTCGAACGCCTGGCCGAGCTTGCCGAGTCGAGCTGTCTGAAGATGCACGGCGTGATGCAATCGAGCCGCCCGGCGATGCTCTACTGGCGACCCGCCACGGTCGCCTGCATGCACGCGGTACGCGAGCTGCGCTCAGAAGGGGCGGACGTATTCTTCACCATCGATGCCGGGCCCCAGGTCAAAGCGGTGTGCACGGCCGACGCAATGCCCACGGTGGCCGAGCGCCTGGCGGAAACACCCGGTGTGCTCACCACCCGTAGCGTCGGGCTCGGTGGTGGGGCTCGTACAGTCGCGCCATGATCGAGTGGGCGGCCCCGGGCAAGGCTGTCATCTGGGGAGAGTACGCGGTGCTCGCGGGGGCACCGGCACTGGTCATGGCCGTCGATCGTTACGCCCGGGCAGCGGTCACCCCGGGCGGCGGCGTCTGGCACATCGTTTCCCGTGGTTTCGAAAGCGAGGGCACGCTCAGCGCTGGCGAGCTCGCGGGCATCGAACCCGGCGACGGCAGCGGAGCGGTCCAGGTGATCCGCGCTGCCCTGGCGGCCCTCGACGATCCGCCACTGCCGGCCGGCGCCGAGGTACGAACGGACACTACCCGATTTCACGAACGCGGCGAGAAGCTCGGCATCGGTTCCAGCGCGGCGGTCTGCAGCGCAGCTTGTGCCGCGCTCGCCGACGCGCTCGACCGGCCGTTCACCCCGGAGGTCGCACTGCGTGCGCACCAGCTGCTCCAGGGCAGGGCCGGTAGCGGACTGGACATTGCCGCGGCGTGTCGCGGTGGCCTGCTCCGCTTTCAGGCAGGCAACGCCGCCGAGTGTCGATGGCCGCGTGAGCTGCACTATCGCTTCTTCTGGGCCGGTCACCCGGCAAGCACCACGGACCACGTCGCGCGCTTCAACCAGTGGCGCGCATCCGCGGATACGGACACGCTGGACGCGCTCTGCCGGGCCGCCGAGGCCCTCTTCGCGCGCACGGACCTCGACCGCTTACAGGACTATGTGGCGTGCCTCAAGGCGATGGACGGTGCAGCCGGGCTCGGCATCTACGGAGCCGCCCACGCCCGGCTCGACGAACTTGCTTCTCGCGCCCAAGTAGTCTACAAACCGTGCGGCGCTGGCGGGGGTGACATCGGTATCGCCGTGAGCGACGATGCATCCAGCCTTGACAGCCTGACAACACTCGCCGCCCGAGAATCCTTCCCCTCATTGACCCTGGAGATTGCTGCCCATGGCGTCCACCGAATCAGCAGCTAGCGGCTCCCGCATTCCGAACTTCTTCAAGATGACCGTTGCCGAGCGCATTTCCGCGCTGCGGGAACGTGGCCTCCTGGGCGAGCAGGATGTAAGGGCGCTGGCGACGGCAGATCACACGCTGCGCCTGCCCGTTGCAGACAAGATGATCGAGAACGTGGTCGGGGTATTCGGCCTGCCGATGGGACTGGGGCTCAACTTTCTGATCAACGGTCGCGACTATGTGATCCCGCTCGTTGTGGAGGAACCCTCCATCGTTGCCGGCCTATCCGGCGCCGCGCGTATGGCGCGACTCGGCGGTGGCTTCTCCGCCAGCAGCACCGAGCCGATACTCATCGGCCAGGTCCAGACCGTTAACGTCGACGATCCGGAACAAGCGCGGGAACGGCTTCTCGAGCAGCGCGAAGAGATTCTGGCTCTGGCAAACAGCCTGCACCCGAAGATGGTGGCTCGCGGTGGCGGCGCGATGGACATCGAGGTCTTCCTGCATCAGGCACCCGAGGACGGCCGCACGATGGTGGTCCTGCACCTGCTGGTGGACACCCGCGACGCCATGGGCGCCAATCTCGTGAACACCATGTGCGAGGGCGTGGCATCCCTGGTGGAGACCATTACCGGCGGCAAGGTATTCCTGCGCATCCTGTCCAACCTGACCGACCGGGCCGTCGCCACGTCGTCCGTGCGTATCCCTGTGAAGAACCTGGAAGGCAAGGGATTCACCGGCGAAGAGGTGCGCGACGGCATCATCCTCGCCACCGACCTCGCCACGGTGGATCCGTACCGGGCCACCACGCACAACAAGGGGGTCATGAACGGGGTGGATGCGGTCGCCATCGCGACAGGCAACGACTGGCGGGCCATCGAGTCCGCGGCTCATGCGTATGCCGCGCGGGACGGACAGTACCGCTCCCTCACGCGCTGGTACGCAGACGCCAATGGCGATCTCATGGGCGAGATCAAGATTCCCATGAAGGTGGGCACCGTGGGCGGCAGCCTGGAAACCAATCCCAGCGTGCGCATCAATCATCGCCTGCTCGGATCGCCGACCGCCACGGAGCTCGCCGGCATCATGGCGACGGTCGGTCTTGCGCAGAACTTCGCCGCCCTGCGTGCGCTGTCCACGGACGGAATCCAGCAGGGGCACATGACCCTGCACGCACGCAGCGTCGCGAGCACCGCCAACGTGCCGGAAGACCTTTTCGATGCCGTCGTCGAGGCGCTGATCGAATCCGGAGAGATCAAGGTCTGGAAGGCTCAGGAAATCGCCAAGAACCTGGCCCGCCGCTCGGTCCTGCCCGAGCATGGCGAGCGCAGCTCCGCCTGCGGGAAGATCATCCTGCTCGGCGAGCACGCGGTCGTCTATGGCCGTCCCGCCATTGCCCTGCCCATTCCCCTGGCGGTCGAGGCCCTGGTGCGCAAGGGCGGCCACGGTATCGATCTGGTGATTCCCCGCTGGGGGCTCGAGCAGAAGGTGAAAGCGGGCACCGGCCAGGGTCTGTCCGGGATTCTGCACAACGTCCTGGAGCAGCTCGGACTCGATCAGGAGAACATGACCATCGAGGTCATTCCACACGTGCCGCGAGCCATGGGGCTCGGCGGCTCGTCGGCGCTGGCAGTGGCCATCATCCGTTCGGTGGACGCCGCCTACGGGCTCAAGCTGCCGAGCGAAGAGATCAACCGGCTGGCCTACGAGTGCGAGAAAGCGGCACACGGCACGCCTTCCGGTATCGACAACACCATCGCCACTTACGGCACCCCGCTGCTCTATCAGCGCAAGGCACGCCAGGACGGCGCTACCGGTGATGCGGATGCGCGCTTCGACAGCATCAAGCTCGCCGAGCCCGTGCCGCTGGTGGTGGGCATCACCGGCCGGGAGAGCCTGACCGCGAACACCGTGGCCCGCGTCCGGCACGCCTGGGAGA
>JASFLG010000304.1:0-5700 GCA_050118205.1 Pseudomonadales bacterium | reverse complement strand
TCGCCCACCGCCGCACCGAGGGTCAGGTCCGCAAAACCGACGATGCCCACACAGGCGCGGGTCGCGCCGTACCGACCGCTTGCGGACATGGCCGCGATGCCGTTCACGAACTCCGTCTCCCCCACGGGACGCAGCGCCTCGGGGCCGTCGGCGCGATACATGCTGGCGCACTCCACGAACACGGTGCTCACCACGTTGTGACCGCTACCCGTATCGGCGAGCAGCTCGTCGAGCAGATAGCGGCTGTCAGGATGGTCCCAGAGATGATGGTGGGGATCGCAGATGGGCAGATCCGGCTCCAGGATTTCTTCCTGCACCAGGTCCAGCCACTCGGGTGTGCCGATTGCCATGTGCCGTACTCAGTAGATCACCACCGAGCGGATGCTCTTGCCCTCGTGCATGAGATCAAAGGCCGTGTTGATCTCCTCGAGCGGCATGGTGTGGGTGATCAGGTCGTCGATGTTGATCTTGCCGTCCATGTACCAGTCGACGATGGTCGGCACCTGGGTCCGACTCCTGGCGCCGCCGAAGGCCGTGCCCTTCCATACCCGACCGGTCACCAGCTGGAAAGGTCGTGTGGAGATCTCCTGGCCCGCGCCGGCCACGCCGATGATGGTGCTCACACCCCACCCTCGATGGCAGCATTCGAGCGCCTGACGCATGGTGTCGACGTTGCCGATGCACTCGAAGGAGTAGTCCGCGCCGCCATCGGTCAGGTCGAGAATGGCGGCGACCGGGTCGCTGTCTTCAGGGTTGACGAAGTCGGTCATGCCGAACTTCGTGGCGAGCTCGACCTTGGCCGGATTCAGATCCACACCGATGATTCGATTGGCGCCCACCATGCGCGCCCCCTGGATCACGTTCAGGCCGATGCCCCCCAGGCCGAACACGGCCACATTGGCGCCCGGCTCCACCCTGGCGGTGTTGATCACCGCACCGATTCCGGTGGTCACCCCGCAGCCGATGTAGCAGACCTTGTCGAAGGGGGCATCCGGACGGATCTTCGCCAGCGCGATCTCCGGCACCACGGTGTGATTGGAGAAGGTGGAGGTGCCCATGTAGTGGTGCAGGGGCTCGCCGTTCAGCGAGAAGCGGCTGGTGCCGTCCGGCATCACGCCCCGGCCCTGGGTGTCGCGGATGGCAATGCAGAGGTTCGTCTTCCCCGAGGTGCACGCCTTGCACTGCCGACACTCGGGAATGTAGAGCGGGATCACATGATCACCGGGTGCGAGGGTGGTGACCCCGGGGCCCGTCTCCACCACGACGCCGGCCCCTTCGTGGCCCATGATCGAAGGGAAGAGCCCTTCCGGGTCCTCCCCGGACAGGGTGAATGCATCCGTGTGGCAGATGCCGGTGGCCTTGATCTCCACCAGCACCTCACCCGCCTTCGGTCCTTCGAGCTGGACCGTCTCGACCTCGAGTGGCTTGCCTGCCGCGAAAGCAACCGCCGCTTTGGTATCCATTTCTCTGATCCCCCTGGCTCTTCCGATCGCGCCCGCGTGCCGGACGTCCCGGAAAGCATAAACAAGAACAAGTACAATTCGCGACCCGCACATTCCGAGTCAGCGGTTTCTGGCGATCGACATGGCCTTCGAGTTCCGGGTCAAAGACTGGCGCAGCTTCGTACCGCTGATCGACGTGGTCCGGGACTACCGGCGCGCGGACTTCAATCACGATCTGATCGCCGGGCTCGTGGTGGGCATGATCACCGTGCCTCAGGCCATCGCCTACGCCTTTCTCGCCGGCCTGCCAGCCGAGGCCGGGCTGTACGCCTGCCTGCTGCCGACCGGCATCTACGCGGTGCTCGGCTCCTCCCGGCAGATGTCCGTGGGCCCGGTGGCGGTGGCGGCGCTGATGGTGGCGGCGGCCGTCGGCACCTACGCACCGGCTTACAGCAACGCCTATCTCGGCATCACGTCGCTGCTCTGCCTGCAGTCCGGGATCATCCTCTGGTTGCTGCGCCTGTCGAACATGGGCGGCGTGGTGAATCTGCTGAGCCACCCGGTGATCGTCGGCTTCGTCAATGCCGCAGCCCTGCTCATCGTGATCAGCCAGCTCGGACCGCTCACCGGCATCCCGAACGACACCCGGCTCGACTCCCTCGACCGCCTGCTGCAGCTGGTCGAATCGGTGAACCAGATCAATCCGGTGGCGCTCGCCATCGGTCTGGCCTGCGGCGTCGGCATGTGGCTGGTGCAGCACTACATCACCGTGCCGTTCCGCTGGCTGGGGATCACCCTACCGGGCGACCACCCGGTCACTCGCCTCGGCCCACTGCTGGTGACGGTCGCCGCGAGCCTGGGGGTCTGGTTCACCGGGCTGCACGAATCGGCCGGCGTGGCGGTCATTGGCCAGATTCCGGGTGGCCTGCCGGACCTCGTCCTGCCCCCCATGGACCGGGCACTGTGGCTCGGCCTGCTGCCCACGTCATCGATGATTGCGCTGGTGGTGTACGTGGAGAGCTACTCCATCGGCACGACCCTGGCGACCCGGGAGCGCACCCGCATCAACAGCCACCAGGAGCTCATCGCGCTGGGGGCGGCCAACGTGGGCGCGGCACTCACCGGCGCCTATCCCGTCGCCGGCAGCTTCAGCCGCTCCAGCGTGAACTATCAGTCCGGCGCCCGCACCCAGGTGAGCTCGCTGGTGTGCATGGTGGTGATTCTGCTCACCCTGCTGTTCTTCACCCCGCTGTTCAGCCTCGTGCCGCAGACCGCGCTCGCCGCCATCGTCATCGTCTCCGTGTTCGGACTGGTGGACTTTCACAGCGTACGCGCCCACTGGCAGGTGCATCGGGACGATTCCGTCACCCAGCTCGTCACTCTGGGCACGGTGCTCGCCTTCGGCGTGGAAACCGGGCTGATCACCGGCGTGGCCCTGTCCATCGCCTTCTTTGTCCGGCGCGTGAGCCGGCCACACGTCGCCATCGTCGGCCGGGTGGGCAACACGGAGTCGTTCCGCGCCGCCCGGCGCTACGATGTGGAGACCTTCGCGCACGTGGCCGCCATCCGCGTCGACGAAAGCCTGTTCTTCGCCAATGCCAATCAGGTGGAGAACAAGCTTCTGAAGATCATCCAGCGGCGCCCCGGCACGCGGCACGTGCTGCTGGTCTGCAACGCCGTGAACATGGTGGACGTCTCCGGTCTGGAGATGCTGGAACGTCTGAACGGCAACCTCTCCGAGATGGGGATTACCCTGCATCTGTCCGAGGTGAAGGCGCCGGTCATGGATCAGCTCGAGGCGTCGCACTTCGTCGACGAGCTGCACGGCAACATCTACTTCAGCACGGATCAGGCCATGCGCGACCTTGCGGAGCGCACCTAGCCCTGTCCGATCAACTCGTCAATCAGACAGGACACCCGGTAGCGCGCTTTTCTCCCCAGAGCGCAATCAGTAAGCTCTGAAGCGATCAAGCCATCGAAGCTCTGAGGGGAGGAGCGCGCATGTATCCAGGCAGATGGGCGACCGAGTTTCCCGACAAAGCCGCCGCCATTCACGCCGTGTCGGGCGAAGTCCTCACCTATCGCGAGCTGGATGACCGCTCCAACCGGCTGGCGCAGCTCATGTGGGCGGAAGGCCTGCGGCCGGGTGACCACGTCGCCATCTTCATGGAAAACCATCTGAGTTACTTCGAGGTGGTATGGGCGGCCCTGCGCTCCGGTCTCTACCTCACCACGATCAACCGCTACCTCACCGACGAGGAAGCCGGCTACATCCTGGACAACTGCGAAGCCCAGGTGCTGATCACCTCGCGCCACCTCGGAGAGATCGCCGCGACGCTGCCCGGATTTGCGCCCCGCTGCAGACGCTGGCTGATGGTCGGCGATCCGGTCGACGGCTACGAGTCCTACGAGGCGGCTATTGCCGCGCATCCCGCCGAGCGTCTCGCCGACGAGCCGGCAGGCCAGTTCATGCTCTACAGCTCCGGCACCACCGGGCGTCCCAAGGGCATTCTGCGTCCGCTCACCGGCGCGAAAATTCACGATGACGCCGGACCGGTCGGCGCCCTGCAGCGCCTGCTCTGGGGGTTCGATGCGGACAGCATCTATCTTTCGCCGGCGCCGCTCTACCACTCGGCACCGATCGGTTTCAGCACGGCGACCCAGGCACTGGGCGGCACCGTGGTGATGATGCCGCGATTCGACGGGATCGGCGCCCTCCAGGCCATCGAGACACACCGCGTGACGCACAGCCAGTGGGTGCCCACCATGTTCACCCGCATGTTGAAGCTGCCGGTCGAGGACCGCAGCGGCTTCGACCTTTCCTCGCACCGGGTCGCCATTCACGCGGCGGCGCCCTGCCCCATGGGCATCAAGCAGCAGATGTTCGACTGGTGGGGACCGATCATCTACGAGTACTACGGCGGCACGGAGCTGAATGGCTTCACCCACGCCGCGCCAGAGGAATGGCTGTCTCATCCCGGCACGGTCGGCCGGCCCATCATCGGCACGATCCACATCTGTGACGAGAACGGCAGGGAGCTGCCCAACGGCGAACCCGGCATCGTCTACTTCGAGCTGCCGGAGATGCCCTTCGAATATCTCAAGGACCCGCAGAAGACGAAGGAGGCCCAGCATCCGGAGCACGCGAACTGGAGCGCCCTCGGTGACGTGGGCTACGTGGATGACGACGGCTTCCTTTACCTCACCGATCGGGCCACGTTCATGATCATCTCCGGCGGCGTGAACATCTACCCGCAGGAAATCGAGGACGCAATGATCCTGCACCCCAAGGTGGCGGACGTGGCGGTGGTGGGCGTGCCCAACGAGGAGATGGGAGAGGAAGTGAAGGCCGTGGTGCAGGTGGCCGAGGGTGTGGCCGCCGACGACGCGCTCGCCGACGAGCTCCTGGCCTATGCACGCGAGCACATCGCGCACTACAAGTGTCCGCGCAGCGTCGACTTCATGGACGAGCTGCCCCGCCTGCCCACGGGCAAGCTCTACAAGCGGATCATCAAGGACGCCTACTGGGGCAAGACGGACTCGAGAATCGTCTGACGTGACCGGCGACCGCCCGCCGCGGGGCCTGAAGCTGTGGCTCTTCCGACTGGGGCTGGTCCTGCCTACGGTGGCGCTGCTGCTCCTCATCGAGCTCGGTGCCCGTCTGCATGCCTGGTACTCGGACAACCAGCTCCAGCGCGGCCTGGAGGGGGTCGGACACGCGACCACGGCAGACGACTTCAGCCTCCAGCACATCATCCGCTGGCATGACAATCCACGCATCATCTACGAGCTGATTCCCGGGCTTTCCGGTGAGTTCCGCGGGCACGAGCTGACCATCAACGCCAACGGCTTCCGGGGACCCGTCGTGCCCATCGAGAAGCCCGAGGGTGGTCTTCGCATCGCCGGCATCGGCGACTCGGTGATGTTCGGCTGGGGAGTGGGCGACGACGAGCACTACCTGGCTCGCCTGGGCCAGCGCCTGTCGAAGGCCCTGCCGGATACCCCTGTGGACTGGGTGAACAGCGCCGTGCCCGGCTACAACACCGTGAACGAGGTGGAGACGCTCAAGGAGAAGCTCCTCGTCTACCGGCCGGACGTCGTGCTCGTCGGCTACGTGAACAACGACCTGTATGTGCCGGGGTTCATCCGCAAGCGCCAACCTTACTTTGCCCTCGACCGCTCGTTCCTCGCTCAGCTCGTTCGCAACGCGATCGACGGCCTGCACGTGCCCGACAACGAGCTTCAGCGTCCGCCCGAC
>JASFLG010000303.1:0-5708 GCA_050118205.1 Pseudomonadales bacterium | reverse complement strand
AGGCCGCGCGCCAGGGCGCCGATCTGCCAGTCGGCCTCGAACCCCTGGTCATCGACCTGGTAGCGTTCCGGCAGGTAACGGCCCTCGAAGCTCGGGTGCGGCCAGCTCGAGCGCATGTGCACCCGGGTATCCTGACCCACCGGCGTGAACCCGAGCTGCCGGGTTCCTTTCAGGACCAGCTCGAAGCTGAAGGGGATCGCGCCGCGGCCTTGGAGGCTGCCGAGCTCCGCGTGCACCCCGGCGCCGATCCAGGGCTGCCCGGCACCAGCGGCGAACGGGTACGCCGCCTCACCGATGGTGACCGGGGTCGCGCTGCCGATCGACTGCGTATGACTGATTCCAAGCACCAGCCGGGCCCGGTTGGCCTGCACCTCGGTATCCGGAGAATCCGCAGCTTCTGCATCGATCGGTGCGAAGGTGCCACGGACCCGGGCGATGGCCGTATAGACGGGGACGTCGTAGATGGCCCGGTGGCGGATCTGGTGACGCACGTCCATCTCCACATGCAGGGCGACCGGCAGATACACGCGCTCCCGGGACACCCTCCGCACGCGCGTTCTGCCGCCCGCGTCCGTGCCCGAAGCCACGCGGTGCGTCTCCGGGACCACGAGGAAAGGTCCACTCAGCATCTGAGCCTCGCCCCAGGCTCCGGCCACGTCCGCGAGCGTGGCGTCGAAGTAGGATTGCCGGTCCGCGGTCACCCCGCGAACCATCGCCAGCGGGATGAGCATGGTGAGCACGATGAGGGCGATGAGACCGAATCGTATGGTCATGCCGGAGCGCAGGGGCCCCTCCGTGCTCATCGCCCGAAGCGCCGCTGGCGGTGGGCGTACCACTCGAGGGCAGCCACCAGATGGGAGGCCTCGAACGCCGGCCAGTGCACGTCCAGAAAGTACAGCTCCGCAAACGCACATTCCCAGAGCAGGAAGTCCGAAAGGCGCGACTCACCGCCGGTGCGGATGAGCAGATCCACGTCCCCGCCCGCACCGAGCCGGTTGGAAAACGTCGTCGCGTCGCAACGCCCGCGAATCGTCTGCGCCGCCGCGAGTATGGCTTCGCGTGCCGAGTAGTCCAGGGCGATCCTCAGCCGCCGCTCACCCCCTGCCGTGCACCGTTCCGTCTCCCGAATGGTGTTCAGCAGCGTCGGCGGCAGACGGTCCCGGCGGCCGATGATCTGAACCTGCACCCCCGCACGCATACAGGCCGGGATGCAGCGGGTGAGCGTGGTAACGGCAAGGCGCATCAGGCTCGCTACCTCGATCCGATCGCGTCTCCAGTTCGCGGCCGCGAACCCGAACAGCGTCAGCGTCTCGATACCGGTGCGGGCCACCACCGGCAGCAGCGCTTCGAGCGCCCCGGCCCCGCGCCGGTGACCTGCGCTGCCCGGAAGCCCCCTGGCCCTGGCCCACCGCCGGTTGCCATCCATGATGATGGCAACATGCCTTGGAGTACTTTGCATCGTAAAGTCCTCGGGCAAATAAAAAGAGGGGGAAAGGGCGGGGCCTCGCTCGCCATCGGGTTGGGGCATGTCAGGACTCCTTAGAGGCGGTGGCCCGGATCAGGGCTTCCATATGCTTCAGGTAACGCTCCAGCGCCACGCGGCCCGCCCGGGTGATCCGATAGTCGGTCCTGGGGACACGGTCCGCGAAGGATTTGCTGCAGCTCACGTAGCCGGCATCCTCCAGCTTCCGGGCATGGACGCTGAGGTTGCCGTCGCTGACGGCCAGCAGCCGTTTGAGCTCGCTGAAGGACAGCCTCCCGCCCACGGCCAGGCTCGACAGAATACCGAGGCGGACCCGGTCGTTCAGCAGCTTGTGAAAATCACCGCCAGGATCGTCCGCCACGAATCCCGAGATGGCCTCGAGCGAGGCACGTCGGCCCGCATCCTGGTTCGCACCCTCCCCACCACCCGGGGCGGGACGCTTCCTCTCCGGATCAGCCGCCATGATGCCGATAGACCTGATGACCGAAACCGAGGTGGACGGCGCCGAACGCGGCTCCGAGGAGCACGTTGCTCCACAGCGGCGGGGCCACGAGGGTGACGAGGCCGGCCAGCAGAAACGCAACGCCCATGTGCATCACCGGTGGCACCGCATACGTACCCGCACTCAGGACGCCGGCCCCGTAGAGCATCATCCACAGTCCAGGGAGCAGAGGCATTTCGTCCGTCTGCCAGAGAGCCAGGGTGATCACCACCCCTATCAGCAGCGTCGGGATCAGGCAGAGCAGAAAGCGGCGCCCGGGATCACCAAACAGCAGCAGCCCATTGCGACGCGCCTTCAGCCAGCTGCCGAGCGTTCCCGCTGCGAGCGCGGCGGGCGCGGCGCCGATCCAGACGAGCAGCTCATCGGCGGGATCCGTAGCCGTCGCAGCGAGCGACATGGCAGACAGCGCCACCAGACCCATCGCCATGGTGCCGGCACCGGAGACCGACGAGGCGCCGGCGCGCGCCATGGCGCTACGGATGAAGTGCAGGTTGTCGCTTGCCTGCTCCCGGATATCGATCGACGCACATTGTGCCGGTTGGACCACACCACCTCCTCGGCCACCGTTTCCAGTGAGGCTCCCGTCATTCAACTTTGTATTTCAAAGTGCTTGGAAGCCTACCCGTCCACAGTCCGTTCCGCAAGCGTCATGCCCCGATCCGTTACAACCGTCACACAACCACGATGGTGCGCCGGTCAGAGATTGCTGAACATGGCCAGCTCCCAGTCGGTGACGGCCCCGGCGAATGCCTCCAGCTGCCAGTGGCGGTCGCCGACGAACGTGTCCACGAACCCGTCGCCGAGTGCTTCCCGGGCTACGTCGGAGCCGGCAAAGGCGTCGATCGCCGCAGTGAAGCTGAGCGGCAGCTCCGGGTTCCCCGTCTCCTCCAGATGCCAGCCGCTGCCGGTGACCGGAGGAGGCGGATCGAGTCGCTGCTCGATTCCGAGCCGCCCGGCGAGGCAGACGGCCAGCAGCGCGAGGTGCGGACAGACGTCGGCGCCGGCAGGTCGCACCTCGACGCGTGCCGAGGCGGGGGTCGCGTTCACCACCCGCAGCGCCACGGTCTTGTTGTTGACGCCCCAGCTGTTGTTGAGCGGGGTGAACAGCCCCGGAACGAACCGCTTGTAGGAGTTGAGGTGCGGCGCCAGAAGCAGGAAGAGCTCCGGCAGATAGCGCACCAGCCCACCGAGAAACTGGCGCGCCGTGTCGCTCAGCCGATGCTCGCCCTTTGCATCGAAGAAGAGGCCCTCGCCTGTCTCGAGGCTCTTCAGCGACACGTTGACGTGGGCGCCACAGCCCTGATCCGTCTCGTTGCGTCGCGCCATGAAGGAGACGTAGGCATCGTGACGCCGGGCGACCAGCTTCGCGACGGCCTTGTACAGCGCTGCGTTGTCCGCAATGCGCAGCCCCATCGCCGGCGCCAGGGCCACCTCGAGGAGGTGTTTGTATTCCGCGTGCGCCGTATCCAGCGGCAGACCCATCTGCTCACAGGCCTCGATCAGCTCGTCGAACAACGCCGAGTTGCCCGACTGCTCTACGAACGAATAGACGCTGCCGAAGCCGGGCATCAGCGCCACGTCCGCCGCACGCTTGGTGCGCAACGACTCGGACGATTCCGCGAGTACCGCACCCTCGAGCTCGAATGCCCCGTAGGCGGCGAGACCCAGTCCTGCCAGCCGATCGAGCTCGCGACGCAGCAGCGACCGTACGCAGTAGTCGGACAGCTCGCCGGTGAACTCGCCGATCAGCACAATGCCGTTGCCGTTCGAATCGAACGGCGTCGATCGGCAACTCTCCGGGTCCATGATCACCGTACCGTCCTGGTAACCACGCTCCGGGTCCACGAAGCGGTTGGTCGGAATGATGTCGTCTCCCGGGTGGAGACCCGACGGCACGCCGAGAAAAGCGATGCCTTCCGTCATCGCCTTCTTCAGATGCGCGACGTTATAGCGCTTGCTCCGGTAGGTGCCGTTGGTCTCGAAGAGGCCGAGGTTCGCATGGGTGAGCCCAAGCGCGTCCACCTCGGCCAGAACCCTGGCGATGGCTGCATCGTTCATGTTGCACTCTCCCCCAAAACTGGAGTCTAAACTCATCGAGCGCCGACCGAAACGCTGGCGACCCCGCGGGGCGCCCATGGCGACCTGGTCGAGCGCATGTACGCCGAGCAACAAGGAGGTCCACATGACGGAGATCAGAAAACTGCATCACGCGGCCTACCGCTGCCGCGATTCGGAAGAGACCCGGGTTTTCTACGAGGACTTCCTCGGCCTGCCGCTCACCGAGGCGCTGATGATCGGGGAGACGAAATCGGGACGGTCGGCCAGGGTGCTGCATACGTTCTTCCGGATGGACGACGGCTCCTGCCTCGCGTTCTTCGAGGAGCCGGATGCGCCCTTCGATTTCAGAGATCAGCGCGACTTCGACCTGCACATCGCGCTCGAGGTGAGCCCGGAGGCCCTGCGCCAGATGTTTGCGAAAGGGCAGGCGGCCGGTATCGAAACCCGCGGCATCTCCGATCACGGCTTCATCGAGTCGATCTACTTTCGCGACCCGAACGGTTACGTCATCGAGCTTGCGGCGCCGAAGCAGGCCGGTGGGGCCCCATCCGATGCCCACCGGGTGCTCGAGGAGTGGCAGGCGGCGAAGCGCGCCCGGTGAAGATCAGGCTGCGGGGACGATGACCGTATCGCCGGAGCGCAGCCCGGAGATCACCTCCACGTTTGCACCTTCGGCCGGGCCGACGCGGACATTGCGCCGCTCTGCTCCGTTCTCGCCCTCCACGTAGACGAACGTCAGCTGACCTGAACGCACCAGGGCCTCCTCCGGCACCAGCATCCGCTCCCGGCTGCCGAGGGGAATCTCCAGCCGCGCGAACATGCCGGGATAGAGATCGGCCTGCTGCGGCAGGAGCGCCTTGATGAGAAACGTGCGCGAGCCCGGGTCCGCCGACGGTACGATTTCCTCGACCACCGCCGGGACCCCGATGTCCAGCGCCCCGATTCGCGCTTCGATCTCCTGTCCCTGCTTCACGTAGCTGATCAGCGACTCGCGGAGGAGAGCCTCCACCCTGAGCCGCCCGGGGTTGAACAGCCGCAGCAGCGCCTGGCCGGGTACCGCCGTGTCACCCGCCTCGGCATAGCGGTCTACCACCGTCCCGCTCATCGGCGCGACGATGCGCGTGTAGTCGAGCTGAGCCTGGGCTTCCGCCACCGCCCGCCGGGCCCGCTCCAGCTCCGCCTCCTGCACCCGGTGGCTGGTGAGCGCCCGGTCGTAGTCGGCGCGGGAAAGGTTTCCGGACTCGAACAGCTTCACCGCACGATCCCTGACCAGCGTCGCCTCCTCGAAGGCGGCGGCGCTGCTCGCCTCTGCCTGCTGACGCTGGGCGAGCACGGACTTCTGCGCCGAGTCATCGAACTCCACGAGCAGATCGCCCTTCTCTACCCGGTCGCCCGCCCGCACGTGCATCCGGGTGATGGTGGCGAGTATCCGGGAACCGACCAGGGTCTCGTCCGTGGCGTTCACCGTGCCGGGCACGGGCTCGAACACGGGCACCCGCACGGCTTCCACGGTGATTCGCTCGCCCGCCACGGCGAGTGGCGCAAGCTCCGGCGCGCGCACCTGCTCGTGGAAGGCGCCCGAGAAGTACGCCATGACGATGATCAGAAACGCGGTGGTCGCTGCGGCCAGCAGCCAGCTACGCCAGTTCATTCTCGTCTCCTTCC
>JASFLG010000302.1:0-5721 GCA_050118205.1 Pseudomonadales bacterium | reverse complement strand
TGGTACTTGTGCCCGCTGTCGCAGAGCACGGTGACGATTCGGTGCCCCGGTCCCAGCTTCTTCGCCATTGCGACCGCCGCGCACAGGTTGATGCCCGTGCTCGATCCGAAGAACCAGCCTTGCGTCGCCAGCTCCTGATAGAGCATGGTCACCATGTCCTGATCATTGACCTGGATCGCGTCGTCTATCTCGGTGCCGGCGAGGTTGTCGGTGACCCTGCTGTTGCCGATGCCTTCCGTGATCGACGGACCGCGGCTCATCTGCGCTTGCCCGGTGGTCACCCAGCTGTGCAGCGCGCTGCCCATGGGGTCGGCCAGCACGATCTGCACGTCGGGGTTCTTCTCTTTCAGAAAGCGGCTGACGCCGGCCAGCGTTCCGCCCGTGCCGGTCGCTGCAACAAAGGCATCCACGGTGCCGTCCGTCTGTGCCCAGATCTCCGGCCCCGTTGACTCGTAGTGGGCCAGGCGGTTCGCGGTGTTGTCGAACTGATTTGCCCAGACCGCGCCGGGCAGAGACGCGGCGAAGCGCCCGGCCTGTTTCTGGTAGTTCATCTCGTCCCGGTACGGGACCGCCGGCACGAGGCGGACGTCGGCACCCAGCGTGCGAAGCAGCGATGCCTTCTCCGGCGACTGATTGTCGGGCATGTAGATGATGCATCCGTAGCCCCGCGCATTGCAGACGTGGGCGATACCGATACCGGTGTTACCCGCGGTGCCTTCGACGACGGTGCCCCCCGGGCCCAGAGCGCCCGACTTCTCGTGCTCGCGTATCATCCACAGCGCTGCACGGTCCTTCACGGACCCGCCGGGATTGAGGAACTCCGCCTTGCCGAGTATCTCGCATCCGGTGAGCTCGGAAATGCGTGACATGCGAATCAACGGCGTGTTTCCGATGCCGTCCTCGAAGCTCTGCCAGATTGCGCCGGCGGATACGCCGGAATGTGCGCCGGATACTTTCATGCTGCTGATCATAGCGAGCTTGCGTTCGTCCGGTCGAGCGGCCATAGGAAATTCTCTGGAATATTCATAGACTGACCGGCTATAGCCCAGGCGCCTCCCGAGGAGAGAAAATGACAGGTTACGAGATTGCTGGGCCCGAGGCTCTCGGGCTCGACCCGGAGAGAGTAGCGGCCTTTCTCGCCCGATCCCGGCGCGAAGTCGACGAAGGACTTCTACCTGCCGTACAGGTGGCGGTTGCACGACACGGCCGCCTGGCGCTGTTCGAGTCCTACGGCGAAGCCGGCTCGGAGAGTCTCTTCTGCATCTTCTCCGCGACCAAGGCCATCACGTCATCCGCCATCTGGCTGCTCCTTCAGGAGGACCGGCTGTCGCTCTCTGAGCGGGTGGCAGACATCATCCCGCCCTTTGCCAGCAACGACAAAGACGTAGTTACGGTCGAGCAGCTGCTCACTCACACCGCCGGATTCCCGGCGGCGCCGTTCCGCGCTCTGGACTGGGTGGATCCGGGACGGAGATACGAGCGCTTCGCCCAGTGGCGGCTGTCGTGGGAGCCGGGCAGCCGCTACGAGTACCACCCGACCTCCACCATGTGGGTGCTGGCAGAGATCCTGGAGCGGCGGGGAGGGATCGCGTTTCAGCAGTTCATTCGTGAGCGCATTGCCGCGCCGCTCGGGCTCCCGGATCTGTACGTCGGGCTGCCCGCGGCGGAGAATGATCGGGTGCTGCCCTGCTGTCATGTTGGCGAGAGCATCACCGATCAGGAGTACGCGGCCATGGGCGTGCCCAAGCCACCGGTCACCGAGGTCACGGAGGAAGCGATCCTGAGCTTCAACGACCCCGAGATCCGATCGGTCGGGGTGCCGGGCGGGGGCGGTATCACGAGTGCTGCGGCGCTTGCCCTCTACTATCAGGGGCTGCTGCACGGTGGTCTCGGGGGCCGGGAAATCTGGTCGCAGGAGACGCTGGCCGATGCCCGTACCGTGCGCACGGGTGACCTCACGGACCCCGTTTTCGGCAAGCCGGTCAGCCGCGGCCTCGGCATCGTCATCGCCGGCGACGAAACCCGGAACTACCGCGGCTTCGGACACACGAACTCGCCACTGGCATTCGGTCATAACGGGGCCGGTGGTCAGCTCGCCTGGGTGGATCCCGCGAGCGGCATCTCTCTGGCCTGGCTGACCTCGGGCCACGATCGCAACGAGGTTCGACAGGGTCGGCGCGGTGTCGCCATCGGGAGTCTGGCGGCGGGTCTGGCGGGCTGATTCGGGTGTCGCGCGCCTGCCATCGGCTCGCTGCCGTCCTGCTGATCGCGCTCTGCTTCGCCTCGGCATCGGTGCGCGCCGAGTGGTTCGAGGTGACCGAGCCGATCATGGGCACCCGGATTCACGCGGAGCTCTGGCACCAGGACCCGGCCACGGCGCATCGCCTGCTCGATGCGGTGCTCGACGAGATGCGGCGCATCGAGAACGCCTACAGCCCCTACATCGAGGACAGCGATCTGTCCCGGCTGAACCGCGAAGCCGGGAGCGGCTGGGTGGAGACGACCCCGGAGATGATCGACCTGCTGACGAAAAGCGCGGAGGTATCGCGCCTGACCGGTGGGGCGTTCGACATCACGTACGCGTCGGTCGGCCGGTACTACGACTACCGCGAGGGCAAGCGTCCCGACGATGCGGAGATCGCGGAAGGCCTCAAGGCCATCGACTACCACTATGTGGAGGTGGACGCGGCCAACAACCGGGTGCGGTTTACCCACCCCCACGTCTACATCGACCTCGGCGGTATCGCCAAGGGTTACGCGGTGGACCGCTGTATCGAGCTGCTGATGGCCCAGGGAATCACCCAGGCGTCCGTCGCCGCCGGCGGCGACAGCCGCATTCTCGGCGACCGTAACGGCGAGCCGTGGACCGTTGGCGTGCGGGACCCGCGTCACAAGGGCGCGGTTGCCGTGCTGCTGCCGCTGGTGGACACGGCGGTGTCCACCTCCGGTGACTACGAACGCTTCTTCGAGGAGGGGGGCGTACGTTATCACCACATCCTCGACCCGAGCACCGGCGACTCGGCCCGAAAGAGCTGGAGCGTCACCATCCTCGGGCCCGAGGCCACATTCACGGACGCTCTGTCCACGAGCGTCTTCGTGCTCGGCCCGGAGAAGGGACTGGCCCTGATCGACAGCCTTCCCGGCATCGATGCCATCATCATCGATGCCAGAGGTCAGTTGCGCTACTCCGCGGATCTGGCGGAAGCGGTCGGCACGGCCGGCCCCTGACCGGGGTAGCGTTCGACGCCGTTCGGCGCGTCCGCCGGCGGCCATTGATACCGTTCTCATTGTGCCTGCCTGCCCAACCCCGCCGGCCGCGAAGTGTGACCTCGAGCACGTTCTGCCACACCGCCCTCAACTAACGTGCATATCTGCCAGGTCGCGAAACGCGCCTCGAGAGAAGGACGGCTCGGGTGAAGGTCATACCGGAGCTCGCTGTCGGTGTCGGGGCCGCTCGGCTTCACTCGTGCAGTCGGCGGGTTCCGGTTTCTCCTGGTCGCCACGAAGTGGCGCGCCCTGGATAGGGCGATGACGGTACCAGGAAGGTGCCGGGGGCGGACGGACGCGCCCGCAACGCTTGGAAGCGAACGGTGCAAGCCGGTATTACGGAAGACCTTGCCACGGCAGGTTCGAGAAGGAAGGCGAACGGGTGGAAGACCGTCGCAAAGGACCGTCGATACGATCGTCCTCGCGAACGGAACGCGGTAGCCGCCAGGTCTTTCGACGGCTCACTTCGTTCAACGAAAAGGAAGAAAATGATGCGTGCAGGCAGAGTTTTGGGCGCGGCGATCGTGGGTCTCATGTTGTCGGCGAACGGACATGCGGTGGCGATTTCCGACGCGGCGCCGGATTTCACCCTGAAAAGCCTCGAGGGCAGTAACCTGCGGCTCGACGAGTACCGCGGGCAGGTGGTGCTGCTGAACTTCTGGGCCAGCTGGTGCGGCCCCTGTCGCCAGGAAATGCCGCTGCTCGATCGTCTGCATCACCGGTACGAGGACACGGGATTCGCCGTGATCGGCGTGAATGTCGAGGGCGACGCTGCACCGGCCCAGGGCATCGTCGATCAGACCCAGGTGACCTTCCCCATCCTCATAGACGACGGGCAGAAGGTCAGCGAGATGTACAACCTGCAGGCCATGCCGAGCACGGTGGTCATCGATCGTGACGGTGTCGTGCGCTACATCCATCTCGGCTACAAGCCCGGTGACGAAGCGAAGTACGTCGAGGTCGTGAAAGAGCTCATCCGCGAGTAAACGGAATTCCAGGCCATGCAAAGGACAGCAACGCGGTACATTCTCACACTTGTCCTGGCCGTACCCCTGGCGTGGTCGGGCATTGCGACCGCCGGAACGGCGGATCGGCCCGTGACGGAGGCCGCTGCGGCGACGCCCGTCTCGGCGACGGCCGTCTCGGCGACGGGTAGCGATCTGGAGCACGTCAAGAAAGAGCTTCTGTCGCTGAAACGCGATCTGGTCATACTCGAGGAGGACCTGCTCTTTCCGGCGAGCAGCCAGGTCGCCGTGTTTCTCTCGATGGACATCGGCGAGCTCTTCCAGCTCGATGCGGTCACGCTGAAGCTGAACGGTAAGGAGGTGGCGCACCACCTGTACACCGACCGCCAGGTTGACGCGCTCTACCGTGGCGGGGTGCAGAAGCTGTACGTGGGCAACGTGAAGCAGGGCCAGAACCGGCTGACCGCCTTCTTCACCGGACGTGGCCCCAGCGGCCGCGACTATCGACGTGCCACTACCGTGGAGTTCGAGAAGACGTTCGAGCCGGCTTTCGTGGAGCTCGCGATCTCGGATTCCGGTGCGAAGTATCAGCCCGAGTTCAGAGCGGTCGTTTCCGACTGAGGGGGCGTTGGACCTCGACGGCAACCGCCCATGAAGCACTTCATCTGCGAGCTCATCTTGAGCTGTGTCATAGCCAGTCCGGGCGCCAAGCCCATCGACGAGCTGACCTACGGCAACGTGCTCTACAGCTACTATCAGCAGGACTATCCGGAAGCCCTTCTCACCGCGATGGTTGCCGAGGCCCAGGGCCGCACGGGTGATGACCCGGCGCGTTTCAAGCTGGCCGAGGGCAGCTTTGCCTTCAGCGATGGCATGTACGAGCTCGCCAGAGAGACTTTCCAGAAGGTGGACCCGGCGGAGCTGACCGAGCTCGATCGCATGCGCCTCGCGTTTCACCTCGCCCGGGAATATCACCGGCGCGGCGACTACGCGGACATGTCGGCGGAGCTCGCCAAGATCGACCTGAAGTCCGGCTGGCTCGGTCGCAGGCAGTATCACCCGGAAGTGGAATTCATGCGCGCCGAAGGTGCCATGGCGTCCGGCGATCTGGCCGGTGCCGAGGCAACGCTCGCGCATGTGGACGACGGCGACCCGCTGCTCGCCTACGGGTTGTTCAATCTGGGCATCGCCTATCGCGACGCGGGCGACCTGGACGGCAGCCGGCGCGTGTTCGAGCGTCTGGCGGGCACCAGGATCGTGACCGGCGGCAAACATCCCACCCCCGCCGAGACGATGGATCTGGTCCAGCGTGCCAAGCTCGCGCTCTCCTTCGTTGCCCGGGAGCAGCATGACACTGCCGACGCGGCCGGTGTGCTCGGCGGTCTGCCGGGCGACGGGCGCTATCGGGATGCAGCACTCGCTTCCTACGGCGGTCTCGCGATGGACAACGAGGACTACGAGCTCGCGGCGCGGATCTGGCTGACACTGC
>JASFLG010000301.1:0-5726 GCA_050118205.1 Pseudomonadales bacterium | reverse complement strand
TATCGGTGCCGCGACGGCTGGATCGCCATCATCTGTGTCGCCGAGACCCACTGGCAGAGCATCTGCCGGGTGATCGGCCGGGAGGACCTGCTGACCGATCAGGCCTTCAGTGCGGCTCACCTGCGTAAGAAGCGACAGGACGAGGTGGACGCCATGATAGAGACCTGGAGCAGCACCCTGCCCCGGGACGAAGCGTTTGCCGCCATGCGCGCCGCCAAGGTGCCGGTGGCACCCGTGCGCAATCTCGAGGAGGTACGTACCGACCCGCATCTGCACGCGCGCGGCATGCTGCGCTGGATGACCCACCCGGAGATGGGCGAGATCGTGCTGCCCTCGAGCCCCATCCGCTACTCCGACTACGACCCCCACGAGGTCGCCTTCTTTCCCGAGGCGGGTGCCGACAACGCGGAGATCTATGGCGATCGAATGGGAATCAGCGAAACCGAGCTCGAGGCGCTGAGGACGGCCGGCGTGATCTGAGCCGGCGGAAGGAACGGGGAACGTGCCTCCGCACGCTCCCCGCAGCGCTCATGCCGCCGAGCGCGCCGCCCCGGCGCGCCGGTCCGTTGCCGGATCGATCATGTTCACGACCTCGTAGACCCGTGTCGCGGGAAACCCGCTGAGCCTCGCATGCTCGTGAATCACGCTCTCGTCTTCCGCCAGGTAGATGCAGAACGTGCGATCGCCGGTGACGTAGGACTGCACCCACTGCACCCTGGGGGCGAGCTTGGCGAGCGCGTCGTTCGAAGTCGCCGCCGCGCCCCCGAGCTGCTCCTGGTTCAGGCTACCCACACCGTCGATCATCCGTTCGATGACATACTTACGCATTTTCGTCTCCTTTCGTTTTGAAATGACCAGTGCTGGTCGACGGGAAGCATCCTAGGAGAGGCTCGCAGGTCGCGCTTGGACGGCATATGGAATAACTTGGAGATTGGATGGATCGAAGCGCACGGGGCGCTGATCCAGAAAGCGCGCTGAAGATGTCGGAAATCTATCGATTCGGTGAGTTCGAGCTCGACACGGCACGGTTCCAGGTCCGGCGCCGGGGCGAGGTGCTCGCCGTGCAGCCGCAGGTGTTCGACGTGCTGCACTATCTGGTCCGTCACCACGACCGGGTGGTGAGCAAGGACGAGCTGCTCGAGCAGGTCTGGAACGGCCGCTACATCTCGGAAACCACTCTGAGCAGCCGTATCAAGGCGGTCCGTCAGCTGATCGGCGACAGCGGCAAGGAGCAGGCTCTGCTGCGCACGCTCCGCCATCGTGGCTTCCGATTCGTCGGGGATGTCGAGGTCGCGCTCACCAGCACGGACCGGATCGTCGGCGCGCCGGCAGCGGAGAGCGGCGTGCCGGATCCCGCGGGCCGTATCGGTGTGGCCGTCCTGCCGTTCGATACGGAGGCGGAGACCGGGACGGCGGATCGCCGCTACGTTGGCGAAGGCATCGCCGCGGACATCATTTCGCTCCTCGCCAGGCATCACTGGCTCAAGGTCATCTCGCGGGGCTCGAGCTTCGCCTTTCGCGCCGGTGCGACGCCGCTTCGGCAGATCGGCGCCGAGCTCGGCGTGCGCTACCTGGTGACCGGCCGCACCCGCTTCCGGCGTGGACGCATCCGGATCGACGCGGAGCTGGCGGACGGTAGCACCGAAACGCAGCTGTGGAGCCGCAGCGACGATCGGGACGAGACCGACTTCTTCGCGCTGCAGGAGGAGATCGCCGAGCAGATCGCCGCCAGCATCGAGCCACGTCTGAGCGAGCTGGAGCAGGTGCGCGCGTCGGCCAAGCAGCCTTCCGACCTCGACGCCTGGGACTGTGTGCAGCGGGGCTTCTGGCATCTGTACCGGTTCACCGCGGACAACCTGACAACCGCCGAGTCCTGGTTCCGTCGCGCCCTGGACATTGAGCCCGGCCTCGCTCGAGCCCATGCCGCACGGGCCTACGTGGCCCTGCAGCTTGCCTTCTATGGTCCGGTGGCGGACCGCAACCGCTGTCTCGAGACTGCACGAGCCTGTGCGAGCGAGGCTGTCGCGCTGGATCCCTGGGATGCGTTCAACCGCTTCGTCCTCGGCCGCGCGCTCTGCCTCGTGCTCGAGTTCGCCGAGGCGGAGGCGGAGCTGCTGGCCGCCATCGATCTCAATCCGAGCTTCGCGCAAGCCTGGTTCGCGCTCGGATTCTGCTACTCGAACTGGGACCGCGCAGCCGAAGCGTTGCCGCTGTTCGAGAAAGCGGCGCAGCTCAGCCCCCAGGATCCGCATCTGTGGACCTTTCACCACATGCGCGCGATGACCCACTACCGGCTCGACGATCTTGCCGACGCGGAGTCGTACGCGCGGGCAGCCACCCGCGCGCAGAACGCCACGTACTGGCCGTTCGCCACCCTGTGCTCCGTTCTCGGTAACCTCGAGCGGGTGGACGACGCCGCCGCCATCGCCGACCGGCTGGTGAAGATGCGACCGGGCTACAGCGCCGGTGCCTGCCGGGAGGATTTCTTCTTCGCCCGGGACTCGGCCTTCATAGACCGCTTCGTCCGGGGTCTGGCCACCGCCGGGATTCCGACCGGTTAGCGGGCAGCCTCGACCAGCTGAGCCAGCTCATCGAGGCGCCGGTCGACCCGCTCGGGCTTCTGTGACCCCAGCTGGACGACCAGCCGGTCGACCCCCAGTTCACGGTAGCGCGCCAGATCGTCCGCCGTGGTGCGCACCGGCGTGACGACGATCTCGAACCCATCCCGGGAACGCCCGGCCCGATCCAGCGCCGCATCGAGCTCTGCCAGGGTTCTGGCGGCCAACTCGGTGTTCAGCGCGAACCCGTACCAGCCGCTGCCGAACTCCGCTGCCCGGCGCAGGGAGCGCCGCCCGTGTCCGCCGACGAGGATCGGTATGTGGGGCGACTGCACGGGTTTCGGGTCCATCCGGCAGGGTGCGAGCTGCACGTGCCTGCCCTGAAACGACGCAACCGGCTCCGTCCACAGCCGGATCATGGTGGTCAGGAACTCGTCACAGCGCTCGCCGCGATCCTCCCAGGTGTAACCGCAGGCAAGCACCTCTTCCTTGCACCAGCCGACCCCGATCCCGAAGTCCACCCGGCCGCCGGAAAGCCAGTCAAGGGTCGCGAACTCCTTGGCCGTGTAGATCGGGTTGCGCTGCGGAACCAGGGTGATGCCCGTGCCCAGCCTGATCCGCTCCGTCACGCCGGCCAGGAGCCCGAAGGTGGCCACCGTGTCGAGCATGCCACCGCCTTCCGGGACCGGGATACGGCCGTCTCTGGAGCCGGGATAGGGAAACTCCATCTCGTCAAAGAGCACCACGTGCTCGCCCATCCAGATGGAGTCGAGCCCGATGGCCTCCGCCCGAAGGCCGAAGTCCCGGATCATCTCCGGACCCGCGAGGGGGGACATGAAGGTTGCGAAGACACCGATTCTCATGATTTCTCTCCGTGGCTGCCGGTTTCGTCCCGTCGGTTCCGGCGGGCCTGGTAGTTCTCGAAGGCCCGCTCCACCATGGGCCGCCGGGCACCGGGCGGCACCTTGAGCGCGTAGTCGGGATCCTTCTCACCTTCGGAGGACAGGATGTGCATCGCGTGCGCGGCGGTGATGTGGGCTTGAAAGCCCTGCCCGTCCTGCATCTGGTTCACCGCTGCCTTGATCATCCTGAGCTGAAAGGGGTCGTTGCCGGCGACCCGCTCGGCGTACTCGAGCGTTGCGCTCTGCAGATCCGCGGCGGGAAACACCCGGTTGACGAGCCCCAGTGACCGGGCCTCCTCGGCATCGATGAAGCGGCTCTCGTAGAGCATCTCCTTCGCTTTCCGCGGGTGCACGTCCCAGGGAATGCTGAAGTACTGGAAGTTGGCGCCGAGGAACATGGCATTGTCCGCGGCATAGATGATGTCCATCGCCGACGCGACCAGCCAGCCGGCGAAGATGCAGTAGCCCTGTACGGCGGCAATGGTCGGCTTGGGCAGATTGCGCCAGCGGAGCGTCTTGTCCACGTAATGCTCTCGGGAGTGATCGAAGCGTCCCCGCAGCCCGGCCTGCAGGGGTCGCGCTTCCCGGTCCGCCCGCTCTTCTGCCGTGCCGAGGTCGTGCCCGCCGGAGAAGTGATCGCCGGCACCGAACAGCGCGATGACCCTGACCGCCCGATCCGCCGCGGCTCGGGCAAACGCCTGGTCCAGCTCTTCGAGCAGCCGACGGGATTGAGCATTGCGAGCCTCGGGGCGATTCACCGTGATCCGCGCAACGCCGTTCGCCACGGTCAGGTCGATGAGCTCGCCGGGTCTGTTGTCGTCGGTCACTGCCGCCTCCTCGTCATGCTGCCTGCACTCAGGCCTGATTGGCCACCGTACTCTGGGTTACCGGCCCACGCCCCGTGATCCCGGCCGCCTCCAGCGCTGCGTAAGCCTCCGGCGTCATGCCGGCGAGGCGCTCGAACACGGCCAGTGAGTGCTGCCCCTGGAGCGGCGCCGCCCGGGTGACGCCCCCCGGCGTGCGGCCGAACAGGGCCGGCAGACCGGACTGCCAGTGACCGCCCGCCTCCGGATGAATGACCCGGACCATATGGCCGCGCGCCCTGAGCGCCGGATCCCCGGCCACCTCCCCGGCATCCAGCACCGGCGCCGCCGGCACCCCGATACCGGACAGCCGCTGGGCCATCGCGTTCTTGTCGAGCTTCCGCGTCACCGCGCCGATCAGGGCGTCGATCTCCGGCTCGCGCGCCTTACGTTCTGCCTCGCTGAGCGTACCCGGCAGGGCCAGACCGAGACTCGTCACCAGGGCAGCCCACTGGGCATCGCTTTCCACCGCAATCGCGATCCACTGGTCGTCACCGGCCGAGCGATAGATACCGTGCGGTGCAAAGCGGGGGTGCCTGTTACCCAGCGGGCCGCGCACGGTGCCGGTGAGCTCGTACTCGAGCCAGGCATCCCCGATGAAGTTGAAGCTCGACTCCTGCATGGACAGGTCGATGAATTGCCCTTCTCCCGTCCGGTCCCGGTGCAGGAGCGCCAGCACGATGGCGGAGAACCCGCAGAGTCCGGCGACCGGGTCCGGATACATCTGACCCGAGTTGATCGGTTCCTCGCCTTCGTAGCCGAGCAGCCCGGACATGCCGGAGGACGGCTCGATGGTGCCGCCGATACCTGGCACGTTGGCCCACGGACCGGTCGCCCCATAGGCGGAGAGGCTGGCCATGACGAGTCCCGGGTTGATCCCGGAGAGCACGTCGTAACCGAGGCCCAGCTTGCCCATCACCCGTGGCGAGAAATTGTCGGCGACGAAGTCGACGCGCGCGACCATGGTCTTGAACAGGGCCACCGCCTCGGGCGCATCGAGGTCCAGCGTGATGCACTGCTTGTTGAGATTCACCGAGTTGTACAGCGGGCTCACGTTCCACGCGTGGCGCGCGCCGGGCTCGTCGGCCAGGTTCCTGGGAATCGGGTTCTGATAGGTGCCGCGCCAGCTGTCCAGACGTTTGCGGACCTCGAGCTGGATCACCTCGGCGCCGAGCAGCGCCAGGAGCTCGGTGGCGTACGTGCCCGCCCAGGCCTGAGTGAGGACGAGGCCACGGAAACCCGCGAGTGGCCCCTGGCCGAGGCCCCCGGCACGAACGGGCTTGCGCCGCTCGATACCCCCGCCGGCGAAAGTCGGCGAAGCAACCGGTGCGGACGCGGTGGGCACCCGCCAGGCAGTTCTGCTCATGCGGGCGAACGGACCCGGGTAACGCACGCCGTCTTCG
>JASFLG010000300.1:0-5734 GCA_050118205.1 Pseudomonadales bacterium | reverse complement strand
CCTCTGGTATCGGCGAAGCGCCTGCTGTCTTTGACCGAGACATCCATTCCGTTGGTGACCCCCGGAAAATAGCCGCGGCCCGAGACCTCTACCCGGGAACCATCGGGGAATGTGCCTGCCTGGGTGAGCTGGAGTTCCTTGACCATCATCGTGCCTTCCGGCCACACGCCGTGATCCACGTAGTGATCGTAGGCGGCCGGCTCTACGTAGACGTTGTGAAACTCCGGGAAGCCGGCTTCACCGTCATTCAGAGCGTGGGGTGTGAGCGGCGACCCCACGAAGACCCATTTGCGAAAGCCCTGCGGCAGCAGGAGTTCGCCGGACGCGGTGAACTTAGGACCGATCTCGACGTCCGGATAGACGCTTGATCGGGAGGCAGCCAGGCCGGCGGCGCAGCCGAGCAGCAGGCAGGCGCCGGTAATGTACAGGGTTGTCCGTTGTGACACGGTGGTGCTCCGTTGGTGAACAGGGAGCGCATGTTGACAGCCAGCGGGATACGATAGGTATCATTCAATATCGTTTTGATATCTACGCGTATCATCTCATGCAGGATCGGTTGGTCTGGCTACTGGATCGCTTCGAGCTTCGGGCCGAGGTGTTTCATTCGGGACGCGTGCTCAGATGCGTCTATCACGATGCCGCCGAAGGTGTCGGCCACCTGCACATGCTGCGGGGCGGCAGCGTTCGCCTCGAGTCGCCGGGCAGCGTGCCCCAGCTGGTCGAGGAGCCGAGTGCGATCTTCTATCTGAATCCCACGTCGCACTCACTCACGCCTGGTAAGGAGGGAGCCGATCTGGTCTGCGCAAACATCGATTTCGGGGCGGGACAGGGTAATCCGCTGCGGCTTGCATTGCCGGAGGTGGTCGTGCTGCCGCTTGCCCCGTCGCCAGCGCTCGCTGAGACGCTGACGATGCTGTTCCGCGAAGCGGAGGCGGATCATTGTGGACGCCAGGCCGTGCTCGATCGGCTGAGCGAGGTCGCGCTGATCCGGATCCTGCGAGAGCTCCTGGATCAGCAGCGCATGGAGATGGGCCTGCTGGCAGGACTGGCGGATGCGCGACTGGCGCGGGCCATCAATGCCATTCATGCCGAGCCGGCCAGGGCCTGGACGCTCGCGGACCTCGCCCTGGAGGCGGGCATGTCCCGGGCGCGTTTTGCCGTGAAGTTTCGCGATACCGTGGGTATGACCCCGGGCAGCTATCTCAGCGAGTGGCGTCTGGGTCTCGCCCAGTCGTTGTTGCGGCGTGGCAAGCCCGTGAACGTGGTCGCGGGCGAGGTGGGATACGCTAATGCCAGTGCGTTGTCGCGCGTCTTCGCCGCCCGCCGGGGAATGCCCCCCACGGCCTGGGTAAAGCACGTGGTGGAGGCAGAGAAGGGCAGCCACCTCGTGCGTGGATGACCCCTCGCGTGTCCTTCGGATCGTCTAGTTCGTCCGACTGGTTGCCGCGGACGGCGAGCTGTCGGGCACGGCGGGCGCGAACTGGGTCTTCAGAAAGTCGAGGAACACCCGAAGCTTCGGAGGGACGTGGCGGGAATGAGCATGCAATGCATAGAAGGACGATCTGGCAGGCACTGCTTCGTACTCGTCGAGAATCGTCCGTAGATGACCGCTATCTAGTTCGGACCGAAGGTTCCATTCCGGCAGCAGAGCGATACCGACACCCGCTGCCGCTCCCGCGATCAGAGTGTCAGCGCTGCTGCCGAACAGGTTGCCGGTCGCTTTCACGCCGACCACACCGTCCGGTGTGGTGAAACGCCAGACGTTGAATCCGGGACTGTCGCGCCACGTCAGACAGTTGTGACGCGCGAGCTCATCGGGCGTCGCCGGCTCACCATGCCTGCGAAGATACGATGGGCTGGCGCATACCACCCGTCGGGATTCGCCTATCCGAGTCGCCTTGTAGGTGCTGTCCGCCGGTTGCCCGACGCGCAAGGCAACGTCCAACCCGCCTTCGACCAGGTTGACGATCTGATCTGTCACCGACAGCAGCACTTTGATTCCGGGATATGCGGCAAGGAACGCCGGTAGTGTGGATGCCAGAAGCTGGCGACTGAAGCCGCTGGGCAGGGTCACGCGCAGTACCCCGGTGGGATCGCCCAGGTGCGCCAGCTCGCTGCGCGAGGTTTCCACCTCTTCAAGGATTCGTAGAGCGCGCTCGTAGTAGATCTGGCCGGCTTCGGTGAGGCTGATCTGGCGGGTCGTCCGGGTGAACAGCTGCGCGTTGAGCGCGTGCTCGAGTTCGCTGATCTGACGTGAGACCGACGATGGCGCCACGCCGAGGATGCGTGCGGCCGCCGAGAAACTTGCGCTCTCCACAACCCTCGCGAACACCTGAATGCCAGCCAGACTCTCCAGCTTGCGTTCCGCTGACGGGGTGTGTGGCGGCTCGTGTCGTGACATTGGAATCACCGTGCATTTTTGCGGAGTTCGCAAAAGTAAATTCCAACAATGCCGGTTTTTCGAATGACGATCAAACCCTAAGCTGCGCGCCATCAATTGGATCACCCAGGAGAAATAAGACAGTGCACAACGCGAATAGAACCATCGCCGTGACCGGCTCCAGCAGCGGTATCGGACTGGCCGTGGCGAAACGCTACTACGAGACCGGCGCCAATGTCGTCCTCCACGGACGCGACCGTGCCAGGCTCGACGAGGTGCTGAGCAGCTTCGAAGACCGTTCGCGCATCGCTTACGTGCTCGGCAACATCGCCGATCGAACCGTGGGCGAGGCGCTGGTGGGCGCAGCGTTAGAGCGCTTCGGCGGTCTGGATCTGCTGGTCAACAATGCGGGTATTTTCGACAGCAAGGCCTTCGTCGACGTCACGGATGACGACCTGGACCGATTCGTGGATGGAAATCTGAAGGGAACGTTCCGTACGACGCAGGCCGTCGTGCGCCAGATGCTGGCGCAGGGCACCGGCAGCATCGTCAACATTGGTACCGTGTTGATCGATCATGCCATCGGTGGCTTTCCCGCTACCGCGCCGCTGGTCAGCAAAGGCGGCATTCATGCCCTGACCGTAAACCTCGCGGCGGAGCTGGCGGACGCCGGGATTCGGGTGAACGCGGTGGCGCCGGGCATTGTGAGAACCCCTCTGCACGACCCCGCGACGGTCGATGATCTGCGCGGGTTGGCACTGGTGGACCGCATCGGTGAGGCGGGTGAGATCGCCGCCGCGGTGGAATACCTCGACCGGGCCGAGTTCGTGACCGGGCACATTCTGCCAGTCGATGGCGGCTTCATATCCGGCCGTCCGTAATCGGGAGAAGCGCCATGCCGTACGTGAACATACAGGTGACCGATGAGGGGGTCACGCGGGATCAGAAGCGTGATCTGATCGAGCGCGCGACGCAGATGCTCGTCGATGTCCTGGGCAAGGACCCGGCGACGACGTTCGTCGTCGTCGAGGAGGTGTCCACCGACAACTGGGGCGTTGCGGGTCAATCCGTAACCGATCGGCGGCGGTGAACAGAGCATGGATACTGCCCGGGCTCGCGCTCGTTGCCGGAGGGTTGATCCCCGTTCAGGCGGCCGCCAACCTGCTGCTCGTCCACTCGCTGCACAGCGTCGTGCGGGCCGCGCTGGTCCTGTTGGCGACCGGATTCCTGACCCTGGCCGTGATAGCCGTTGTGGTGCGTGTGCCGCCTCCCGGGCTGGCACACCTTACTGCCATACCCGTCCACGGATTCTGGGGTGGCCCTATCGTGGCAACCTACGTGCTCGCCATCATGCTTCTTGCGCCCGCCATGGGCGTAGGTAACGCGGTGCGTTGGATTGTTACCGGCCAGGTGCTAGCCGCGTTGCTCATCGACCACTGGGGGCTGTTTGGGGCGGATCGGCAGCCGATGGATGGTTTTCGGCTTCTGGGAGCTTTCTGCATGATCCTGGGTGTCGGACTCGCGCGAACATGACTGGCCCAGCCGTGTTGAGGTCGGCTCCGCCGGGTGATCGCCGCGCTGGCATTCTTGGTCGTGGTGCTAAACCTGGGTCGCCCCTATTCGTCTGCGAGAGATTCGTGCAGAGCGGCGATGTGCTTGGGCGAGAGCCCGCAACAGCCGCCGAGAATCTGGATGCCGTCCTCGACCCAGCTTCGCGCGAACTCGACCAGTACCCCGGGTTCGATAACGTCCTTGAACTGCCAGTGCGGCATGCGGAAGTAGCCTGAATCCGGATACGCCATCAATGGTCCGTGGTACTGCCGCTTGAGGGTCGTGGTCGCCTCGGCAACCACATCGGCAGGGGAATGCATGATTCCGGCGGCCTGGACCGCAGACCCGTCCAGGACCGAAACCACGTCGACGAAGGGGATCGAGCGCTCACGCGCGAAACTCACGATGTCACCCTGGTCGTCGCGGCGCACGGCGAACCCAGCCCACACCGGCAGCCCGGTCGCCAGCGCCGCCTCGAGTACCAGAGCAGTACGGTGCGGGTAGTACATCATCTCCAGCAGTAGCAGGTCGCATCCGGCATCGCCAAGCAGATCGGCTAGCTCGCGGAATGCGTCGCGCATGACATCGGTCGGCGGTTCACGGACGAGGTCGCCGCGATCCGAGTCCGGCGCTATCGGGCACATATGTGACAGTGAGCCCGCCACCAGCACGTCCTCACGACCGCTTGCTGCGCGGGCCCGGTGCGCGGTGGCCACCGCCAGACGATTGATCTCTTCGAATCGGTCGGCGTACCCGGCCGGTTCGAGCATCAATCGAGACGATGCGTACGTATTCGCGGTGATGATGTCGGCTCCGGCCGAGATATAGTCGCGATGAACTTCCTCGAGGATCTCGACGTTTTCAAGCGTGGCTGGGCCGCACCACGCCTCGGGGTGCATCACGGCGCCACGTCTCTCCAGTTCTGTCCCGACACCACCATCGAGGAACACGAGGTCGCCTCTCAGCAGACGCGCTTCTATTGTCGAGTAGCTCACAGCGAATACCCTGCTTCAACTGTAGTCGCGCCATCCGCAAGGGACGGATAGGGCGGGACATATATCAGAGCGCCCACTCGAACTCCGGCTGCGGCGGCTGGCTCAGGAGTCGTCGCACCGCGTCCAGCGGCGACCTGCCGTTGTAGATCACCTGATACACCTCATTGCAGATCGGCATGAATGTCCGCTCGCGAACAGACAGGCGGTGAATCGTCCGGGCGGCTGCAATCCCCTCGACAACCTGCCCGATTGAATCCCGGGCCTGCTGCACTCCCTCTCCGTGACCCAGGGCGAGACCGAAGCGACGGTTACGCGACTGATCATCCGAGCAGGTCAACACCAGATCCCCGAGGCCGGAAAGGCCCATGAATGTGTCCCGCTGCCCACCGAGCGCGTGCCCGAGATCCATGATCTCTTTCAGTCCACGTGTGATCAGCGCCGCGCGAGCGTTGCTCCCCAATCCCATGCCATCCGATATTCCAGCGGCAACAGCAATGACATTCTTGGTTGCACCGCCGATCTCCACACCGACCAGGTCTGTGCTCGTGAAGGGCATCAGGTAGCCGGTCTTGAGTGCCCGGGCGACCTCGTGAGCGACCCGGATGTCCGGAGAGGCGACGACAACTGCACACGGCAGTTCTCTCGCCACTTCCGACGCGAAAGACGGTCCGGAAACCAGGGCGGTGGGGCAGGTATCCCCCACCGCCTCGCTGACGAACTCATGAAGCAGTTTGCCGCTGCCATGCTCCAGTCCCTTCGTCGCCCAGACGATCCGGTGTCTCGCCTTGAGATGGGTGCTCAGCTCGAG
>JASFLG010000299.1:0-5737 GCA_050118205.1 Pseudomonadales bacterium | reverse complement strand
TCAGCCGAGCAGGCTTTTGAGGTCCGCTTCCGGATCGGCCAGCACCTCGGGATCCACAGTCTTGCCAATGAGCTGCTTGCAGATCATGAACTCCTTCGGGCTGTTCACCGCATCCGCGGCGACCACCTTGCCGTCCTTGAGATAGAAGACCGCGAACTCGTTCGCGTCCATGTCGCCGCGCACCACCTGGGTGTCTCCGTCCGCGGAGAAGCCGACCATCTGCAGCTTGAGCTCGTACTGATCGGACCAGAACCAGGGGATCGCGGCATAGACCTTGTCACCACCACACATGTTGGTGGCCGCCACCCGGGCCTGCTCCATGGCGTTTGGCACCGACTCGAGACGAAGGCGCCGGTCCAGCAGCGGGTTCGGATGGTTGGTGCAGTCGCCCGCGGCAAACACGTCCGGTGCCGAGGTACGGCAGTGGTCGTCCACCACGATGCCGTTATCGCACTCGATGCCGGCGGCCTCCGCCACCTCGGTGTTGGGGATGATGCCGATGCCGACGATCACCAGGTCTGCTGGAAAAGACTCTTCTCCGCACTGCACGGCGCTGACATGACCGTCGCCGCTGAACCCGGTCACGGTGGTGGACGTATGAATGTGCACGCCACGGCCGGTGTGCAGCTGGTCGTAGTAAGCCGACATTTCCGGGGTTGTCACCCTCTGCAGGATGCGCGCCTCCATCTCCAGGACGTGCACCTCGAGACCGTACCTGACGGCCACGGACGCCACCTCCAGACCGATGTAGCCGCCGCCGACGATCACGAGCTTCTTCCCTTCGGCGAACTGATCGCGGATGGCGTCCACATCGGCGATGCTGCGCAGGTAATGGATACCCGCGAGGTCGCTGCCGGGAATGGACAGCCTGCGGGGCCGACCGCCGGTGGCAATCAGCAGCTTGTCGTAGGCGATGGTCTCGTCCTTGTCGGTGGTCACGGTTCTGGCGCTGATGTCGATGGTGGTCACCCGGGTATGGGTTTTCACCGTGATGTTCCGGTCCGCATAGAACTTCTCGGGGCGCAGGTATACGCGCTCGACACCGTGCTCGCCGGAGAGGTAGGCCTTGGACAGCGGCGGACGCTGGTAGGGGATGTGCGCCTCGTCGCCGATGATGATGATCTCGTCCTCGTAGCCCTCCTGGCGAAGGCTGGCTGCCGCCTGACCGGCCGCGTGCCCCGCACCTACGATCACGATTGCCATGTTGCGCATCCTCAGTGTCTCCGGCCGGCCATTCTACTGCAGGGTGCAGTACACTGGCATGTGGGTACCTGGTGGGGGCATGGGGAGCGATGGGCGAGGTCGGGTTTCGGACGCTGCACGAGATCGCCAAGGCGGCTCGGGAGAATCTGGTACGCGAGTACTGGGACTACCTGATCGGCGGTGCCGACACGGAAAGCTCGGTGCGGCGTAACCGCCACGGCCTCGACGCCTGGGTCTTCCGTCCGCGAATCCTGAACGACGTGAGCCGGGTCGAGGCGTCGACGACGCTGCTCGGCACGCCGCTGCGCATTCCGGTCATCCTGCCGCCGATCGGTTCGCTGCAGGTGTTCGAAGCGGGCGGCGGCGAGTCCGCGGCCAGGGCCGCTGCCGAGTTTGGCGTGCTGCAGACGTTGAGCTCGGTGTGCCGCCCGGATTTCGAGACCGTGGCCGAGCGCGTTCCCGGACCGCGCATCTATCAGCTCTATCTCATGGGCGATCAGGCCTGGATGGACGACATCATCGCGCGCGCGGTCGAAGCCGGATACACCGGTTTCTGCCTCACCGCCGATACCCAGACCTACTCGCGCCGGGAGCGGGACATCCTGAAAGGTTTCGTGCCCCCGTCCGGAAGCACGCCCAGCAACGCCGACTTCGGCGCCCAGTCGCGGATGAGCTGGGAGACGGTGGCGCACATCAAGGAGAACTTCGACATTCCGCTCCTGATCAAGGGTGTGAACGCCGGCGAGGACGCGCGGCGGTGCGTGGAGATGGGCGTGGACGTGGTCTGGGTGTCCAATCACGGGGGCCGCCAGCTCGACCATACCCGCGCCTGCATCGACGCGCTTCCGGAGGTGGTGGACGCGGTGGCGGGACGGGTGCCGGTGATCGTGGACGGCGGTTTCCTGCGTGGCGCAGACGTGGTCAAGGGTCTGTGTCTCGGTGCCAGCGCGGTCGCCATGGGACGGCTGGAGGGCCTCGCCATGGCGGCGGGCGGCGCGCCCGCGCTCGTGCGGGCCCTCGAGATCGTCGAGCACGAGATCCGGATCAGCATGGCGCTGCTGGGCGCCGCCACGCTCGATGCGCTGGGTCCGGGCCTGATGGAACGCACCCAGCCCCTGGCGATGCCGCCGCACGTGCTCAGCGCGTTTCCGCTGCTTGCGGAAGACTACTAGGGCGCGCTTCCCGGATCAGACGAGCTGCAGCTGAGGGCGGGTCTCCTCGTTCTGCCACTCGGCGAGGAGGTGCAGGAACGCTTCCGTGCTCACCGCCTGGGAGATCAGATAGCCCTGCACGTAGTGGCAGCTCGCGTCTTCCAGGTGCTTGAGCTGGAGCTCGGTCTCCACCCCCTCGGCCACCACCTGCTTGCCGAGGGTGGTGGCGATGCTGATCAGGTGCTGGACCAGGATGCGGGCCTGGTCGGAGGTCTCGAGCTCGGTGACGAACGAGCGGTCGATCTTCACCACGTCGAGCGGCAGCTCACGGAGCATGTTCAGCGAGGAGAAGCCGGTGCCGAAGTCGTCGAGCGCGATCTTCATGCCGGCTGCCTGCAGGATCTCGAGCTCCTGCACGACCATCTGCTTGTCGTGCGCGAACACCGACTCGGTGACCTCGATCTCGATCTTGGTGTGCGGCAGCTGGCGCTGGTCGAGCATGGACAGGAGCGACATGGCGAACCCTTCGGTCATCAGCTGCTTGGCGGACGCGTTGATTGCCACGCTGTCCAGGCGGACGCCGACGGCGTCCGCCGCCTTGATCAGGTCGGCGGTTCGGTTCACCTGCACGACCGTGAAGTCGTGGATGAGGTTGGTTTCCTCGGCGATAGGCACGAACTCGTCGGGCGGGACCCACCCGAGCATGGCATCCGACCAGCGGATCAGGGCTTCGGCGCTGGTCACGGAGCGGTCGGCGAGGTTCAGCTTGGGTTGGAAGTACAGCATGAGCTCGTCGCGGGAGAGGGCCCCGCGCAGTCGGCTCTCGACCAGCACACGATGGCGGTTCGCCTCGTTGAGCGTGTCGTCGAAGAACGCGAAGCGGGAGCGGCCGGCCTCCTTGGCGCGATACATGGCGGAATCCGCCTTCATGATCAGCTCGTCCACGCGGGTGCCGTCATCGGGGAAGACGGCCACGCCGATGGAGGCGCCAACCGTGTGTTCCATTCGATCCACGACGATGGGCTGCACGGCGGAGCCGATGATGCGCTCACAGAGGTGGGAGATGGACTTCTCGTCGTCACAGCCAGGAACGATCACCGCAAACTCGTCGCCGCCCATCCGCGCGATGGTGTCCACTTCCCGAAGGCACGCCATCAGCCGCTCGGCGATGATCACCAGCAGCCGGTCGCCGGCCTTGTGCCCTTCCGTGTCGTTGACCTTCTTGAAGCCGTCCAGGTCGATGAACAGCACGGCACCCTGCTCGCCACGCCATGAACGGGAAATGTGCTCGCGCAGCTTTTCCTGAAAGGCGTGCCGGTTGATCAGACCAGTGAGCTCGTCGAAGTGTGCCTTCTGGAACAGGATCTCCGAGCGCTGGATGTTGGTGATCGCAACGGACAGGCGGTCCGCAAGGTCGGTGAGCTGCTTGGCCTCGCCGGCGCTGAGCGCACGCGTTGCCGACGCAATCAGGGCGCCGGAGATGACGCCATCGGCGGCAACCGCCAGGCAGGAGCGCAGCGGTTCGCTCGAGAGCCCCGCCGCGAGCCGTTGGTATCCGTCGATGTCGCGCAGGCTGTCCTCGGACGCACCCGCCAGCGTGACCGGCTGCTTGTGCAGCGCCCGGTCCTGGAGCCGGAACCGGACCAGGTCGGTCGTGTCACGGTCACGCCGCAGCAGCAGAGAGATGTCCGCCCGTTCCATACGCGCCGAGAGCAGCACCTTGCGCACCACGGTTTCCAGATCCGCCGAGGACAGAATGAGGCGGTCGATGTCGGCTACGGACTGGCTCGACTTCAACGACGCCTGGAGCTGATCGGTCATCTCGTTGAAGGCGTCGCCCAGCGACTGGAACTCGTCATTCCCGCGAACCGTGACCCGGCGTGCGTAGTCGCCGCGGATGATGTGCCGCGTGAGCTGCTCGAGCCGACCGAGCAGGGCGAAACGGCGTCTCAGCAGGCGCACCATGAGAAACACGGTGAACACGAACGCCATGGCGACGCCGCCGGTGACGAACCAGATCGGCACGTGGACGAGATTCAGGGCGATGGCGGACAGCGCGGAGAGCGCCACGAAAGCGAACACCGCCACCAGCAGAAGCAGCTGGCGCTCGATTCGATATCCTGCTCGTTCCCTGCGCCTGCTTCTCATCGATCCGTTGCGGTAATGCCGTCCGAGTCAGGAGATGGAAACATGGGCGTCACGAACGATCTGTGATCGCCGCCACGTTTGGCGGGTCAGTGACCTTCCCAGAACGGTCTTTTGAGCAATTCCTTGTACAGCTTCCCGGTCTGATGGCGGGGCAGGGACGGGTGGAAGTCGACGGCCTTAGGGCACTTCAGATGGGCCAGTCGTGCCCGGCAGAAGGCGATCAGCTCGGGGCCCGTGATCGCAGCGCCCGGCACCGGCTCCACGGCCGCGCGGACGGACTCGCCGAACTCCTCGTCCGGGACGCCGAACACGGCCGCGTCCTGGACCGCCGGGTGCTCGAGGAGCACGTCCTCCACCTCCCGGGGATACACGTTCACCCCGCCGGTGATGATCATGTGAGAGGCCCGGTCGGTGAGGTAGAGGTAGCCGTCGGCATCCACGTAACCGATGTCACCGAGTGTGGACCAGCCGCGCGCGTCGTAGGCGGCCGCCGTCTTCTCCGGATCCCGGTAGTACTCGAACCGGGGCCCGCCCTCGAAGTAAACGTGACCAGGCTCGCCCGGCGGCAGCTCGACACCGAACCGGTCCGTGATGTGCAGCCGCCCGAGGATGGGCCGGCCGACGGATCCCGGGTGGTCGAGCCACTCCTCGGGACCGATGGCGGTCTGGCCGTTGCCTTCGGTGCCGGAGTAGTACTCATGGAGGATGGGGCCCCACCACTCGAGCATGGCCCGTTTGACCCCGACCGGGCAGGGCGCGGCGGCGTGGATCGCGAACCGGTGGCTCGACAGATCGGCGGCGCGCCGGACTGCCTCCGGCAGGCGCAGCAGACGCACGAACATGGTGGGCACCCACTGGCTGTGGGTAATGCGGTGGCGCTCGATGAGCTCCAGGCTCGCCCTGGCGTCGAAGCGCGGCATGATCACGCTGGTGCCGCCGGATCGGTGCACCATGTTGTTGTAGCGCAGCGGCGCCGAGTGGTAGAGCGGCGCGGTGGACAGATACACGGTGTCCGCATCGATCCCGTGCAGCGCCAGTCGACGCTGGAAGAGCTCGGAGACCGTCCCGAGCGGCGCGCCCGGACGCGTCGCGCGAACGCCCTTGGGCCTGCCCGTCGTCCCCGAGGAGTAGAGCATCTCCGCGCCCTCCGCCGCATCGGCAATCAGGCGCTCGGGCTCGGCGGCAATGGTGTCCCGCCAGTCGTCGAGCGTCAGTCGAAGCCGCTGCGGGGCGCG
>JASFLG010000298.1:0-5760 GCA_050118205.1 Pseudomonadales bacterium | reverse complement strand
TCCTGGCCGGGACCGTCCTTGCCGGCACCAGCGTCTGGTGGACCGCTCACGACGTGGCCCGGGGCGCTGTGATCGCGCGCAGCGGGGAAGCGCTGACCCTATCCGGCGTCACCGTGGAATACGAGGACGGTGTCGTCGTCCGTCGCGGTGAGCTCACCGTGACGCTGGGTCCCGATACGGTCGTCACCGCGCTCGGGCTGCCGAACGAGTCCCTTGACGGGGACAGCATCTCCGTGGGCCAGAGGATCGTCGCCTTCGGCAAGAGCACAGACGACGCCTCGTTCGATGCAACCGCCGGCCGCGTGCGCATGCAGATCAGCGAGCTGACGGCCGAGGTGGTCGCGACCGGCGATCTGACCGTCGACCTGTACCGGCTGAACGGGCGCCGGCCGCAGGTCTACGACTTTGCGGGCACCGGGATCGACCCGGCCAACGATGCGGATCCGGCGCATTACCGGTTGGATACGGCGACGCTGCCGCTCAGCCTGGTGCAGGTGGGGGACCTGGTGCGGGTGCGGGGCCATGTCAATCGGTTCGGCGCGGCGCCGGCGGATTTTCTGGCGCTCTCGCTGGTGGATGTGGCCCTGGATGCCCGCGGCGCGGTGCTCGGGGCCGGCTGGCCGGAGCCGGACGCCGGCGCGATCACACAGATCGGTGCCGGGCGGGTGGATCTGGACCTGACGGATGCGCGCGCCGCCCTGGCGGTCAGGGGCGTGCCTCTCGAGCGGGTCAACCCCATCGAGGGCATCGCGCTCACCGCTCCGGCCGACAGCCGCGGCGTGTACGCGGTCCGCGCTCTGGGCGAGATTCATCTGTATCGGAGCTTCGACGATCTGACAGCCGAGCTGCAGCGGCAGCTCGATGCCGGCCGTCTGCTCCGGTGGATCGGGGCGACGGGCCGGTACAACGCGACCGCTGGCGCGCTGGTCAGCCGCCGGTCATCCTTCGACTTCGTGGAGTCAGGTATCTGATGTGGAACGCACACGGGTTTCGTCGGCCATCGTGTCGCGTGCATATCGAGGGGAAGCATGACCGAGCGGGCCGGGGCGGCCGAGCTGAATCGTTTTCTTGCCGGTGTGGAGCAATCGGCCTTCCATCTCGCGCGGCATGCGGTTCGCGACACGGAGGAGGCGCTCGACATCGTTCAGGACGCCATGATGACGCTGGCACGAAAGTATGCACGCAGGCCTGCGGACGAGTGGCGGCCGCTGTTCTTCCGCATTCTTCAGAACCGGATCAGGGACTGGCACCGGCGCGCTGCCGTCCGCCGCCGTCTGTTCTCCGAGCCCGTCGTGGGCGACATCGATCACATCGAGCGGGCTGGGGATGACGGACGTGGCAACCCGCTGGCACAGGCCATGGGCGATGGCACCGGGCACGCGGTCGGGCAGGCCGTTCAGGCGCTGCCGGTGCGTCAGCAGCAGGCCTTTCTGCTGCGTGCCGTGGAGGGCATGAATGTTGCGGAGACCGCGACGGCCATGGGCTGCTCGGAAGGTAGCGTGAAGACGCACTACTCCCGGGCGCTGGGGGCGTTGCGCAAGGCGCTCGAGGAGCATCTGTGATGTCTGGAACGAACGAACACGACGATCGTGAAAAGGATGACGAGGAACGCGTTCTGGCGCTGGTCAGAAGTGCGACGGCGCGGCTGGATCCGGACGTGGGCGGCCGCCTGTCCGCCATGCGCCGGGAAGTGGTGCGGCAGGTCGATGCACAAGGCAGCCGCGGTATCATCCCGTCGCGCTGGATGACGCCATCTGCCGTCGCGGGCGCGGCGGCGGCGCTGTGCCTGGTGCTGGTCGCCTTGCTGTCGGTCGACGAGCCTCCGGACGGGCAGGACGAGTACGCGACGCTCGCGGTGGTCAGCGCCCAGGAGGCGACCGTCCTGGAGGAGATGGATCTGCTCGAGGATCTGGAGTTCCTGGCGTGGCTGGAAGAAGACGCCCCGGATGCGGGTTGAAGCCGTGCTGCTGATGCTGGCGGCGGCCGCTGCTCCCGTTGGTGCGAGAGCCTCGGGCGACGATGCGCTGCCACCGGGTCTGCTCGAGTTCATCGGCACCATGGTAGAGAGCGGTGGCGAGCTCGTGGACCCGCTTGCTATGGATGCGGCTCTGGACGCGGAGGCCGCGGGACAGGGGGAAGCAGGTCGGCAAGAGGGAGAAGATGCGTCTGCGGTCGCCGCGCCGGTGGTCGCGGCGAAGAAGGAGGATTCACCATGAAGCGTCTGCTTGTGATGCTGCTCGCGCTGTTACCGGTGGTGGCTCACGCGGTCTCGTTCTCGGATCTCACTCCCGAGCAGCAGCGGCTGCTCTCACGCTACGAGTCCGGCTGGTCCGATCTCTCGGCGGAGCAGCAGCAGCGGCTGCGGATCGGCAGCGAACGCTGGCTCGACATGGACCCGAGTCAGCGTCGCCAGGTCATGGATCGATTTGAGCGCTGGCAGAACCTCAGCCCGGAGCAGCGCCAGCGGTTGCGCGATCGGCTGCAGGATTTTCAGGCGCTGAGCCCGGAGCAGCAGCAGCGGGTCCGTGACCGGCTGCAGAAGCTTCAGAAGCTGACGCCCGAGCAGCGCCAGCGGCTGAGAGAAAGGTTCCAGTCCCTCACTCCAGAGCAGCGTGCGCACGCTCTGGAAAGAATGAAGCGTCGGTCGCTTCGGAACGGAGCGCAGCCGCGGTCGCCGGCCCCCCACCGATAACGGGCTGACGCCGGCAGGATAGGATCACTACACTTACCATTCGACCAGCGGAAACGGGGAACGCCATGCGTTCGCAGGGACCTCGACCACGGCGTTCGGTGCTCTACATGCCGGGCGCGAACGAGCGGGCCATGGAGAAGGCCCGCTCCATCGACTGTGACACCATCATCTTCGATCTGGAGGACGCGGTGGCAGTGAGCGCGAAATCCGCGGCACGAGCCCGGGTCGCCGACGCGATCGGGGCTGGCGGCTACGGCCATCGGGAACTCGTCGTTCGGGTCAACGGCCTGGATACGGCCTGGGGACCGGACGACGTGACCGTGGCAGTGGGGCTCGGTGTCGATGCGCTGCTTTTCCCGAAGGTGGAGACGGCGGCTCAGGTCGTGGAAATCGAAGCCGCGGTGGATCTGGCGGGGGGCGCCGGCATGCCCTTGTGGCTGATGATCGAGACACCGAGAGGCGTGCTCGACGTCCGGGAGGTGGCGGCGGCATCGACGCGGGCGGCATGCCTGGTGCTCGGTACCAGTGATCTGGTCAAGGAGCTGCGCGCCCGGCACACGCCGGACCGCGGTAATCTTGCCTATGCGCTCGAGTACTGCGTGCTGGCGGCGCGAGCCGCCGGCGTAGACGTGCTGGACGGCGTGCATCTGGACTTTCGTGATCTGGACAGCTTCCGCGCGGTCTGCGAGCAGGGGCGTGCCATGGGCTTCGATGGTAAGACCCTCATTCACCCGACTCAGGTCGAGATCGCCAACGAGGTGTTCGGCTACAGCGACGAGGCGATCGCCGATGCAAGGGCGGTGCTCGAGGTCTGGCAGGCGGCCCAGGCGGATGGCAAGGGCGTGGCGGAGCTGGAAGGGCGCCTGATCGAGAACCTGCATGCCGCCGAGGCGGAACGGGTGCTGGCGTTCGCGGAAGCGATTGCGTCCAGGGGCTGACGCGCGGATCAGCCCACGGCTTTGCGGACCCGGGGCATGACGTCGGTCAGGTACGCATCCAGCGCTTCCTCGTTCCAGGGAGCACGCAGCGCGATGTTGATTTCGTCCGCACCGGCCTCCACGTACTCCATGATGCGCTCGACCGCAGCGTCGGGCTTGCACAGGAGCGCGCCCCGGGCGGTGCGCTCCGCCATCGCACCCCAGTCCCGTTGCAGGTTCTCCCGCTGCCGGGCCAGGTCCACCTCGTCCAGCGCCAGATTGAACATCACGTTCGCGGCACGCTTGAGAGAGCGGGGATCGCGTGATTCCTCTTCGCACCAGTCGTTCAGCACCTCGTTGACCCGGCCGAACTCCTCGGGCGAGAGGTAGGCTGCATTCCAGCCGTCGGCGTGATCCGCGACGATCTTCAGCGTGCGCTTCTCCCCGACGCCGCCGATCCAGATGGGCAGTCGTTCCTGAACTGGCCGGGGCAGACAGCTGGCGTCGTCGACCTGATAGTGAATGCCGGAGAATGTCGTGCGTTCCTCCGTCAGCATCCGTCGGATGATCTGGGCGGCCTCCTCCAGCATGTCGAGCCGGGTGCCGATGTCCGGAAACGGGTAGCCGTACGCACTCGCCTCCCAGATGTGCCAGCCGGCTCCGATGCCGAGCTCGAAGCGTCCGCCGCTGATGTGATCGAGGGTGGTGGCGGCTTTGGCGAGAAGGGCGGGGTTGCGGTAGCCGACGTAGAAGACGAGACAGCCGATCCGCGCGTGCTGCGTCTCTGCCGCCAGTGCCCCCAGTGTGGTGAGCGCTTCGAAGTGCGGCTCGGTGCCCCCCTTGGGTGGCGCTTCGTAGAAGTGGTCCCAGGCCGAGATCCAGTCGACGCCGTTGCTGTCGAGCTTCCTCCACAGGGCACGCATGTCGTCCATGGCCATGTTCTGTTGGCCCACGTGGACGCCCAGTGAGATACTCATGCGGCTCCTCTCGATACGGATGCGGGCCGAGGAGCATACCGTGGAGATCGTCGCCATGGGAAGTTGAGGGGGGCGAGCATGCCGACCGTCAGTGCCAACGGCATCGACATCTACTACGAGCTCGGAGGCAGCGGGCCGGGACTGCTCTTCATCAGCGGCACCGGCGGGGACCTGCGCAACCGACCCAACGTGTTCGACGGTCCGCTGCCGGCGCGCTTCGAGGTGCTCGCGTACGACCAGCGGGGGCTCGGCCAATCCGGCAAGCCGGAAGGTGCTTACCGGATGGCCGACTATGCCGACGACGCGGCCGCGCTGCTCGACGTGATCGGCTGGGACAGGGTCCCCGTGATCGGTGTGTCGTTCGGTGGCATGGTGGCTCAGGAGCTGGCGTTAAGGCATCCGGATCGGGTCAGCGCCTGCGTGCTGGCCTGCACGAGCGCCGGCGGTGCGGGTGGCGCTTCCTACCCGCTGCACGAGCTCGAGGGTCTGCCCGAGGCCGACCGGGCGGCCCGTCAGCTGGCACTGTCGGATCTCCGCCGGGATGCCGCCTGGCGGGCGGCCAACCCGGAGAAGTGGCAGGAGCTCATGGACATGGCGCGCACTGCCCGCCGGGAAGACCGGGATGAAGGTGGCGCGCGACGCCAGCTCGAGGCGAGGGCGGGGCACGACACCTTTGACCGGCTGCCTTCGCTCCGGATGCCCGTCCTGGTTGCCGGGGGGCGCCACGACGGAATAGCCCCGGTGGCCAATCTGGAAGCGCTGAGCGCTCGGATTCCGGGGGCGCGCCTTGCGCTCTTCGACGGTGGGCATCTCTTTCTAGTCCAGGACAGGGCGGCGTATCCTTATATAATTCAATGGGTTAGCGAAAACGCCTGATCCCGGGATTTTTTTTGCACGCTCGTCGGAACTCTCACGCCGATCATCGGACAAAGGCTTATACAGGACGGGTGATTTGCTATAAATCTTCCCGTACGCAAGGGGAATAATCTCCAGGAGCGTACAAAAGGATGAACTGAGTGATTTTACGATAGCTTCACTGTTCTGGTTTAAGCGCCCCGGCGACATACCTCCCCTCCCCTCCCCAATCCCGTGTCGCCGGGGCTCTTTTTTTCCAAGCCCGGTCGGTCTCCTGCGGGGGGCGCGGAGCGGCGCCCGCCACGTACATCGGTGAGAT
>JASFLG010000297.1:0-5765 GCA_050118205.1 Pseudomonadales bacterium | reverse complement strand
ACGCCCGGCAGATCGACGATCTGGACGAGCTCCTGGCCATGGCCGACGTGGTCACCCTGCATGTGCCGGCCACCCGCGCCACCGCCGGGATGATGAACGGTGAGCGGCTCGCCCGCATGAAGGAACGCGCCGTGCTCATCAACGCCTCCCGGGGCAACGTGGTGGACATCCCGGCGCTCGCCGGGCGCATCAGCGAAGGGCGCCTGCTCGGTGCGGCCATCGATGTCTTTCCCGAGGAGCCGAAGTCGAACAACGAGACGTTCGTCAGCGAGCTGCGCGGCCTGCCGAACGTCATTCTCACACCCCACATCGGCGGCAGCACCCAGGAAGCCCAGGAGAACATCGGACGGGAGGTGGCGGAGAAACTGGTCCGCTACAGCGACAACGGATCCACCCTCTCTGCCGTGAATTTCCCCGAGGTGGCTCTGCCCGAGCACCCGGGCCAGCACCGGCTGCTGCACATCCACCGGAACATTCCCGGCATCCTCACCGCCATCAACCAGGCCCTGTCCGCCGCCGACGTCAACGTGGCGGGCCAGTACCTGCAGACGAAGGACGAGGTCGGTTACGTGGTGATCGACATCGAGGCGGACTACTCGCAGGACGTTCGCCGGGCGCTCAAAGCGGTGGACGGGACGATCCGCACACGGGTGCTTTACTAGTGTCCTGAATCGAGCAGATCAGTCAGCCGAGCCGCGGCTTCAGCCAGTCGAAAATCTGCTGACGGATCGGGTCCGACTCGTTCACCAGGTGATGCCGGGCCTCCGGGATCTCGAGCACCGTCGGCCGGGTCTTCTGGCGCAGCATGTCGAGGTTGTGCCGCCAGTCGACGGTGCGGTCGGCGTGACCCTGCACGACGAGGGGCTCGAAGGGGAGCTCGCCGCGGGCCTCGAACGCCTTCATCCAGGTCACCATGGCCGTGACCCACTGCACCGGCAGCACCATCGGCGCCAGCGGATCCCGGCGCATGAGCTCGAGAAACTCGGCGTTCTCCGCATTGTCGGTGATGGTGCGGGGACGTTCCTTGATCGTGTAGCGGGCGAGCAGATAGGCCCAGCGGGCAAGGCGCCAGTTCGCCGGCCGGATCAGCGGCGCGAGCAGCACCACCTCCCTGAAGCCGTGATCCGGCTGCCGCGCCAGGTACTCCATGACCACGGCGCCTCCCATGGACTGGCCGATGATGTACCAGGGTCCCGGCAGCGTTGCCTGATAATGTACGAGCACGTCCGCGAGCACCTGCACGTACTCGTCGAAGCTGCCGATGCTCGCCCGTTCACCGCTCGAGAGCCCGTGCCCAGGCTGATCGAAGGTCACCACGCTCAGGCGCTGCTCGAGCAGGAAGCGGATCAGATAGCCGTAGAGGCCCACGTGATCGTAATAGCCGTGACAGACCACGGCGGTCCCCACCGGTTCCGGATGCTGGAAGCGCTGCACGATCACCCGATGCGCACCGCTGGTGAGCCAGCCGATGTTGTGCGTGAGTCCGGGCACCAGCTCGGTGAAGTCCAGGTGGTAAAAACCGTAGTAGTCGGTGAGCGCGTCACTCGAGCCGGGGGCCTGGTCGGCCTCCGGCAGCGGTGTCAGCACCCGGGAGAGCGCCTCCGGGTCGAAGGTCCCGAGACCACGCACCTGCCTGCCCCCTCAGTGAACGACCTGGGCGAGCGAGCCGTCCGAGTACCGGTTGAACATCGCCTCGAGCGAAACGGGTCGGATGCGGCTGGCGTTGCCGGCGGTGCCGAATGCCTGGTAGCGATCCACCACCACGGCCTTCATCGCGTTCTGCGCCTCACCGAGGTACTTGCGCGGATCGAACTCCGACTTGTGCCCGGCCAGGTAGCGACGGATGGCGGCGGTGGAGGCCAGCCGGAGGTCCGTGTCGATGTTCACCTTGCGCACGCCGTGGCGGATGCCTTCCTGGATCTCCTCGATCGGCACGCCGTAGGTCTCGGGAATCTCTCCGCCATACTGATTGATGATGGCGAGGAGATCCTGAGGCACCGAGGAGGAGCCGTGCATCACCAGGTGCGTGTTCGGGATACGGGCGTTGATGGCTTTCACCCGGTCGATGGCGAGAATGTCGCCGGTGGGCGGACGGGTGAACTTGTACGCACCGTGCGAGGTGCCGATGGCGATGGCGAGCGCGTCCACCCCCGTCTGGCGGACGAAATCCGCGGCCTGCTCCGGATCGGTGAGCAACATCTCCCTGGACAGAGTGCCCTCCGCGCCGACGCCGTCCTCCTCGCCCGCCGTACCGGTCTCGAGGGAGCCCAGGCAACCGAGCTCGCCCTCCACCGACACGCCGCAGGCGTGGGCCGCATCCACGGTCTGCCGGGTCACGTCCACGTTGTAGTCGTAGCTCGCCGGCGTCTTCTGATCCTCCATAAGGGAGCCGTCCATCATCACCGAGGAAAACCCGAGCTGAATGGAGCGCTGACACACCGCCGGTGAAGCGCCGTGATCCTGGTGCATGACCACCGGGATGTGCGGAAACTCCTCGACGGCAGCCAGGATCAGATGCCGGAGGAAGTTGGGGCCGGCGTACTTCCGGGCCCCGGCGGATGCCTGCACGATGACGGGCGAGTCCGTCTCGTCCGCGCCCTCCATGATGGCGCGCATCTGCTCCAAGTTGTTGACGTTGAACGCGGGAACTCCGTAGTCGTTCTCCGCAGCATGGTCGAGCAGCTGCCGCATGCTGATGAGCGCCATTTCGATACCTCCGTCTCGCGTTGTCTGCTTTCGTCCGGGACGAGCTGGGATTCGGCGCTCCGCTGTCCGTGCGCCCGTTAGCCCCGGGCCCTCTCGGCGAGCACGGCCACCGCCGGCAGGGTCTTGCCTTCCACGAACTCCAGAAACGCACCGCCGGCCGTGGAGATGTACCCCATGCCGTCGCGCAGCCCGTACTTGTCGATCGCGGCTAGCGTATCCCCGCCCCCTGCGATTGAAAAGGCGTCACTCCCGGCGATGGCTTCGCCGAGGACGCGCGTGCCCTCGCCGAACTGATCGAGCTCGAACACACCCACGGGCCCGTTCCAGAGAATGGTGCCCGCATCCGCGAGAGAGGCCGCGAGCCGCCGGGCGGTCTCCGGACCGATGTCGAGAATCATCTCGTCCTCGCCCACCTCGTCCACGGCCCTGAGCACGGCGATCTCCTTCTCGTCGAGCGATTTGCCGATCATCACGTCCACCGGCAGCGGAACGTCCACCTTGGCCGCGATCCCGCGAGCTTCATCGAGCAGGTCGGGCTCGTACAGCGAACGGCCGACCGGATGGCCGGCGGCTGCGATGAACGTGTTGGCGATCCCGCCGCCGACGATGATGCGATCGGCGACCCCTGCCAGCGCACCGAGCGCCTCGAGCTTCGTGGATACCTTGGCTCCGCCGACGATGGCGACCATGGGGCGCCTGGGATCGGCCAGCGCCTTTTCCAGCGCTTCGAGCTCCGCTGCCAGCAGCGGCCCGGCACAGGCGATGGGCGCGAATCGGGCGACGCCGTGGGTCGACGCCTGAGCCCGGTGCGCGGTGGCAAACGCGTCCATCACGAACACGTCGCACAGGGATGCGAGCTTTCTGGCCAGGACCTCGTCGTCCGCGGTTTCCCCGACCAGGAAGCGGACGTTCTCCAGCAGCACGATCTCCCCGGGTGCGACCGACACCGAGTCCAGGTCACCCAGCAGCGGTACCCGACGGCCGAGCAGCTCGGAAAGCCGATCGGCCACCGGTGCCAGGGACGCCGACGGGTCGAAGCGTCCTTCCTCCGGGCGCCCGAGATGGGACATGACGATCACGGCGGCACCCGCCGCCAGCGCCGCCTCGAGGGTCGGCAACGCCGCCTGGATGCGCGCGTCGTTCGTCACCGTTCCGTCCTTGAGCGGAACGTTCAGGTCCTCACGAATCAGCACCCGCTTGCCGGCGAGCGCCTGATCCTTCATCTCCAGCCGCGGCAGCACGTTTGCACTCATGTCACTTCCCCTGCATCGACCCATCCGTTCCCTGTGCTCCGACCGCTGACGACGGGCCCGTCATGTCGACTCGACCACGGTCCGCGCGGCGGTCACCACGTTGTCCACGGTCATGCCCAGCGCCGCCATGGCCTCCGGACCGGGCGCGGACAGGCCGAAGCGGTCGATGCCGACCACGGCACCGTCGAGGCCCACGAATCGGTGCCAGTAATCCGGGTGCGCCGCTTCCACCGCGACCCGGGCCCGGCAACCGGCAGGCAGCACCGATTCCCGGTACGCGGCGTCCTGAGCCAGAAAGGTGTCGGTGCTCGGCATGGAAACGACCCGCGTGCCGACACCGTCCGCGGCCAGCCGCTCCGCTGCGGCCATGGCCAGGGCCACCTCGGAGCCGGTCGCGATCAGCAGCACGTCCAGCGCGCCGGTCTCGCGCAGCAGCACGTAGCCACCCCGGGCAATCCCCGCGTACGCCGATGCATCCCGGGCCTGCAGGGGTGTCTTCTGGCGGGTGAAGATCAGCGCCGTGGGCCCCCGGTCGTTGGCCACCGCCGCCTTCCAGGCAAACGCACTCTCCACCGTGTCGCACGGCCGCCAGGTGGACAGCCCCGGCGTGGTGCGCAGGTTCGTGAGCTGCTCGACCGGCTGGTGGGTCGGTCCGTCCTCGCCCAGCGCCACGGAATCGTGGGTGTAGACGAGAATGCTCGGCGCGCCCATGAGCGCCGCCAGGCGGACCGCGTTGCGCGCGTACTCCATGAAAACCAGGAACGTGCCGCAGTACGGCCGGAAGCCGCCGTGCAGAACCATGCCGTTGGTGATGGCCGTCATCCCGAACTCGCGCACGCCGAAGCTCAGATAACGATCCTCCTCGGCGCCCTTCCAGCGGGTGCCGTTGGAGCCGGTGAGGTCCGCGGAGCCACCGAAGAGCTCCGGCATTCTTCCGGCCAGGGCGCCAATGCAGGCCTGGGACGATTTGCGGGTCTCGAGGGCTTCGCCGGCGTCCTGCGCTTCTTTTGCCAGGCGATCCAGGTCCTCGCTCCAGTCTTCCGGCAGCCGGCCCGCGAGTCGCCGGGTGAGCTCAGCCGCCAGACCCGGATGGGCGCGCCGGTAGGCTTCGAGGACCTCCATCCACGCACCCTGAAGCGCCTCGCCGCGACTGCGGCAGTCCCAGGCCTGGTAAATGTGCTCCGGAATGTAGAAAGCCTCGTAGCCCCAGTTGAGCTGCCTGCGGGTCGCCGCGACCTCGTCCTCGCCGAGCGCCGCTCCGTGCACATCCGCCGTGCCCGCCTTGTGCGGCGAGCCGAAGCCGATGGTGGTGCGCGCGCAGACCAGGGTGGGCCGGCCGTCGGAGCGCTTCGCCTCGGTGAGCGCCGAGAGCACGGCCTCGCCGTCCTGGCCGTCCACGTCCCGGATCACCCGCCACCCGTAGGCCTCGAATCGCGCCGGCACGTCCTCGGTGAACCACGCGTCGACCTCGCCGTCGATGGAGATCCCGTTGTCGTCATAAATGCAGATCAGCTTGCCCAGACCCAGGGTGCCGGCCAGGGAGGCCGCCTCGTGGGAGATGCCTTCCATGAGGCAGCCGTCGCCGGCAATGACCCACGTGTGGTGGTCCACCACCGTGAAACCGTCCCGGTTGAACGTCTTGGCCAGCCGCGCCTCGGCGAGCGCCATGCCGACGGCGTTGGCAAAACCCTGACCAAGGGGCCCGGTGGTGGTCTCCACCCCGGGACACTCGCCGTACTCGGGGTGCCCCGGCGTTTTCGAGTGCAGCTGCCGGAAGGCCCGGATGTCCGCCATGCTCACCGGGTA
>JASFLG010000296.1:0-5770 GCA_050118205.1 Pseudomonadales bacterium | reverse complement strand
AGCAGAACTTCCTGGACGCCTTCCGCGAGGTGGACCTCCTCCTGGCGCCCACCACGCCCAATGTGGCGTTCCTGCGCGGTGAGCTCGCCGACGACCCGGTCGCCATGTATCAGCAGGACATCTTCACCATCCCGGCGAGCCTGGCCGGCCTGCCGGCCATGTCGTTGCCCTGCGGGTTTCACGACGGGTTGCCGCTCGGCATGCAGCTGATCGGCCCCCACTTCGCTGAGCAGCACGTGCTGCGCACGGCCGAGGCCTATCAGCGGCGCACGGACTGGCACAAGCGTCATCCGGAGGGCTACTGATGCAGTGGGAACCGGTCATCGGCCTCGAAGTGCACGTGCAGCTCGCCACCAGGAGCAAGATCTTCTCCGCCGCGCCCACCACCTTCGGCGCCGAGCCCAACACCCAGGCCTGTCCGGTAGATCTGGGCCTGCCCGGGGTGCTGCCGGTGCTGAACGAGGCCGTGGTGCGCATGGCCGTGCGCTTCGGGCTCGCCATCGGCGCAGAGATTCCACCCTACTCGGTCTTCGACCGTAAGAACTACTTCTATCCGGACCTGCCGAAGGGCTACCAGCTCAGCCAGTTCGACCATCCCATCGTCGGCAGCGGCCATGTGACGATTCAGACCGCCGACGGCGAGCCACGCCGTATCGAGATCACCCGCGCCCACCTCGAGGAGGATGCGGGCAAGTCCGTGCACGACCTTTTTCCCGGCGAGACGGGCATCGACCTGAACCGCTCGGGCATGCCCCTGCTCGAGGTGGTCACCGAGCCGGACTTCCGCTCGGCGGCCGAGGCCGCCGCGTTCTTCCGCAAGCTGCACGGGCTCGTGCGGCACCTGAAGATCTGCGACGGCAACCTGGCCGAAGGCTCCATGCGCTGCGACGCCAACGTCTCGGTGCGCCCGGCCGGGGAGACGACCCTCGGCGAGCGCACGGAGCTGAAGAACATCAACTCGTTCCGTTTCCTGGAGCTCGCCATCGACCACGAGATCGCCCGCCAGATCGACATTCTGGAGGCCGGCGGCAGCATAGTGCGGGAAACGCGCCTGTACGACGCCGAGAAGAACGAGACGCGGACCATGCGCAGCAAGGAGCTGTCCATGGACTACCGCTACTTCCCCGACCCGGACCTGCCGCCCGTGCATCTCAGCACCGGGTTCATCGAGTCCGTGCGCGACGAGCTCCCCGAGCTGCCCGACGCGCGACAGGCCAGATACGAGGACGCCTTCGGCCTGTCGGCCTACGACGCCGGCCAGCTCATCGCCGACCCGGATCTGGCCGACTACTTCGAGGCGACCGCGGCCGCGGCGAACGATCCCAAGCTCGCCGCCAACTGGGTGATGGGCGAGCTCTCGGCGGCACTCAACCGGGACGAGAAGACACCCGCCCAGTGCCCCCTGCCGGCACCCATCCTCGGGCGCCTGATCGAGCGCATCAAGGACGGCACCATCTCCGGCAAGATCGCCAAGACCCTCTTCGACCGCCTGTGGCGCGAGGGCGAGGCGCTGGCCGACCCGGCAGACGTGGACGTGATCATCGCCTCCGAGGGGCTCACCCAGGTCTCCGACACCGGCGAGATTGCCGCCATCGTCGCCGCCGTGGTCGCGGAGAACCCGGGGCAGGTCGAGCAGTTCAAGGCGGGCAAGGAGAAGGTGCTCGGGTTCTTCGTCGGGCAGGTGATGAAGGCTACCGAAGGTAAGGCAAACCCCCAGCTCGTGAACGAGCTGCTTCGGGAAGCCCTTTCCAAGTGAATATCGGGGTTTTTTTCAGGTAGTTCCAAGGCTCGGGGCCGAGGGAGCCGTTCCGTCGACACGCATCGCGGCCTTCGGCCGCGACACATCCCTGTGAGCTCGGCTGCGGCAGGCTGTTCGCTACGCGAACAGCTAAGCAACTCGGCTATGCCGAGTTGCCTCCATCCCTGGCCGCAAACGGTCTCCGTAACGGCTCCCTCGCCCCCGAGCCCTCGAGATCCTTCTCCAATCACCGAATGCCTTCGAACAGCGGTTTCACACGCAGCTCGTTTGCGCGATCACCGTGACGCGCGAGAGACCCCGCGTAACTCGGTGACATCGAGCGCGCCACCGGATCAGCGGCGGGTGGTGAATCGTGGAAGTGTCTAGGGCGACCGGTGTCCGGATGGGTGCGATGGGGCGCTCGCCGCCAGGGATGGCGGCGCGCGAGCCTACAGGGACGTATTCATGGCGTTCCCAGCGCACCCATCCGGGCACCGGTCGCCGTGAAACCAACCCATCCAGGAACTCACCGCCCGTTGCGGCGGCGTCGATCGGTTCGCAGGAGAAAGTCTTCCGCGGCCCGAAGGACATCGCGTCGCGAGATCTGACCAACGAGCTTGCCGTTCTTGACGACCGGGAACCGCCGCCGGTGCTCCTTGTGAAAGCGTTCGGCCACGACGTAGATATCCATGTCCGCGTCGACCGTGTCCACCGGGGACTTCATGTAGTCGGCAACGATGCCGCCGGTCTCGTCGTAATAGCTGTCCTGCATGACGATGACGATCAGGTCCACCTCGGAGAGGACTCCCACCAGATTGCCGTCGTCGTCCACCACGGGCGCACCGGAAATCTTCTTGTCCAGTAGCACGCCCATGGCCTGCACGACGTTGTCGTGCTGATGGAACGTGACCAGGCGCCGCGCCATGTAATCGCTGACTTTCACCGACTTCATGCGGGAAGCCCCCCTTTTGCCCCTTCGACCAACATTGCGCCATTTCGCGGGGTCCGTCTACTGCCCCTCACGTTGAGGCCCCGGCGCGCAGATAGTATGCTCCTTCGGCTGACATGCTGATTTCTACTGAGTATTGCTGACCATCAAGGGGGAAAATTGAGCGCGAAACCACTACCCGCGGTGCCTTACCTGAAGATCCCGGAGAAAGGGGATCCGTATCTCGAGGCATACAAGTGCACCGGCTGCGGCGCAACGTTTCTGGGCGAGCGGGCAGTCTGCTCCAAATGCGGCGCCCGAGACCAGATGTCCACCGTCAAGCTGCCAAACAAAGGCAAGCTCTACGTCTACTCCATCGTCCACCGCTCCTTCCCGGGCATCGAGGTCCCCTACGTGAGTGCGGTGGTGGATCTCGACGACGGCACGGCGATCAAGGGCAACCTGATCGACGTGGAGCCCGACCCCGAGAAGATCCGGTTTGGAATGCCGGTCGAAGTGGTGTTTGACGACGCCCTCGGTCGTAAGGACAAGGACGGCAATTCTTATCTTTCCTACTTCTTCAAGCCCGCTTCTTAGGAGAATCGACAATGACTGATGCATATATCGTAGGGGTCGACATGATCAAGTTCGGTCGCTTCCCCGACCGGACCGTGCCGAACATCGGCGCCGAATCTGCCCTCATGGCGCTCGATGACTGCGGCCTCACCATCCAGGACATGCAGGCCCTCTACTGTGGCAACCTGGGCCAGGCCAGCGGCATGGTCGGCCAGCGCATCCTGCAGGAGATCGGCCAGACGGGTATTCCCGTGGTGAACGTGTCCAATGCCTGCGCCACCGGCGCCACGGCCTTCCGTGAGGGCTGGGCAGCGGTGAAGGCGGGACTGTATGACCTGGTGCTCTGCGTCGGCGTGGAGCAGATGGGCCGGGGTCTCCTCGGCGGGGCTGGCGGCGGCGCCGGCATTCCGAGGGAAGGCCTGCTCGGGTCCGGCACCATGCCGGCCGTGTTCGCGGAAGCAGGCATGGAGCACTCGCGCAAGTACGGCACCTCCTTCGAGCAGTTCGCCAAGGTGTCGGTGAAGAACCATCACCACTCGACGCTCAACCCGAAAGCCATGTACCAGATCGAGACGCCACTCGACGTGGTCATGAACGCAGAGATGATCTCCTACCCGAACACCAAGCTGATGTGCTCGGTGAACGTGGACGGCTCCGCCGCCGCGGTCATCGCCTCCGAGAAGAAGGCGAAGGAGCTGGGGCTCATGAAGCGCGCCGTGAAGGTGCGGGCCTCCGTGATGACCTCCGACCCGTGGCAGGAGCGCGACCTGGTCATGCCGGACGTGAACAGCTGCACCCGCAAGGCAGCCCGGGAAGCCTACGAGATGGCCGGCATCGGTCCGGACGACATCGATCTGGTGGAGCTGCACGACTGCTTCGCCACCGCCGAGATCCTCCATTACGAGAACCTCGGACTCTGCCCTGACGGCGACGCCGGGCGGATGATCGACGATGGCGACACCGCGCTCGGCGGCCGGATTCCGGTCAACGTCTCCGGCGGTCTGCTCTCCAAGGGCCACCCGCTGGGCGCCACGGGCATCGCCAACATCTACGAGGTGTCCACGCATCTCCGCGGCGAAGCCGGCAAGCGCCAGGTGCAGGATGCCCGTTTCGGCATGACCCACGTGATCGGTCTGGGCAGCGCCTGCGGTATCCACATCCTCGAAAAGGTCTGATCGACAGACCGCTCTGACGAGACGCCGGGCCCTCGGGCCCGGCGTTTTCACATCCGGACCCCGCACGCCCATGAAGATCGGCATCGTCAGCGACACCCACAACAACCTGAGGAACGTGCACCGTATCGTGGAGCTGTTCAATGCTGCCGGGGTGGAGCGCGTGATCCACACGGGCGATATCACCCAGCCAAAGACGCTGGAGGTGTTCGCGCACCTCGCCGTGCCGCTCTATGGCGTCTATGGCAACAACGACGATGGCGAGCGGGAAGGACTCGAGTCGGCCGTGGCCGCGCACGGCTTCATCTTTCAGGAGCCGCCGTTCGAGCTCGTCTGGCACGACCGTTCCATCATCGTGGTGCACGACCCTCTGGAGTTCGACGGGCATCTGAACGGCTCGCACGAGCTGGCCCTGCACGGCCACACGCACCTCTACCGCTACGAGCAGACGGGCGCCGGCGGGGCCCGTCAGGTGATCTTCAATCCCGGCGAGTGCGCCGGACAGATGAAGGGATTCAACGCGATCGGCGTGCTGGACCTGGAGACGCTCGGGGCGGAGCTGATCCGGTTCTGAAGCCGCCGACGGCGGTCAGCCGAGCCGATTCAGCAGATCCATGATTCGGGCGGCGTTCTTGCCGAGATCGGACTGACCCACGCGCGAAACGCTGCGCACGTCCACCTCGCTGCCACCCTCGACGGGCCGCACCCGCACCACCATGTCGTCCTTGAAGCCGAACCAGAAGGTGGTGTCCGTCGCCTCGACGATCCCGCCGGGCTCGTCCACGGCCACGATATCGAGGCCCATCTCCTCGAGCGCTTCGACGACGCGCGCCAGGGTGTCGCCCGGCGGCGAGGACACCACCAGCGTCTTCACGCCGGGATACGCCGACTGCTGCTGAGGACCGATGGTCTCGGCATCGTACTCGAGCGGATTCGCATTCGGGCCGCGCAGCGCCACCACGGCGTTGAACCGGGGCGGGTCCGAGATATCGGTGGAGATGTTATGAATCATCGGCACGGACGTGCCCTTCTGGAACTGGATGCCCATGGTGACCAGGATGGCCCCGCAGACGATGATGCTGGTAAAGAGCAGCGGCGGATCGCCACTGAAACCTCGCTTGCGCGAGACGAACACCCCAACCAGCGCCACCAGCAGCCCGATGGCGGCGAGCAGCACACCCGCCGGGATCAGCAGCAGCAGACCGATCTGAAAGTCCCAGATGCCGAGACGCGTGCCGATTGGCCCGAGCAGCAGCAGCACCAGCGCCACCACCGAGCCGACCAGGGTCGCACGCGCCCACCAGGATCTTGTCGCTTCCGCCATTTGCTCCTCTCCTTTGAGCGCCCTGTGGCGCG
>JASFLG010000295.1:0-5776 GCA_050118205.1 Pseudomonadales bacterium | reverse complement strand
CTCGCGCACGGGCAGGTCCCAGACGATGCGCACGCCCGCGGCCTCGGCCCGGGCGCGGGCCTTTTCCAGGTCGTCCACCTGCAGGATCAGCATGTAGCCGGCTGCGCCGCCCTGCTTCTCGAGGAATCTGTGCGTGGGCGCTTCGGGTCGCTCGGGCTGCAGGATCTCCAGGAACGTATCGCCCACGGGAAACACGCCGTTGAACATCCAGATCGGCGCGCCGGGGGTGTCGCGGTGCACCGGGGTGATGTCGAGGGCCGCTTCCACGGCACGCTCCACCGGACGGATGTCCGGAGCGCAGAGGGCAATCTGACGGATACGGATTCTGCTGGGCGCTTCGGGCAGGTCGGTCATGGTCTGGCTCTCCCTTGGGTTCGGTCGTCCTTCCTGGCAGCCTATCTAAACACAAGACGCGGCAGCCGTAGTCACCGGGAAACCGGACTCCGCGTCGACTCTGCCCGAGCGAGGTACACCAGTATGCATTTCATCTTCGAGGTTCACGTCAGACCCGGTTACACCGCGGAGCAGTACGCCGACGCCTGGGTGCGTGCCAGCCGCCTCATCCAGCAGGCGCCCGGCGCCCGCGGTACCCGGTTGCACCGCAAGATCGGCGATCCGAACGTGCTGCTCGCCATCGCCACCTGGGAGTCCAAGGCGGCGCGGGATGCCATGGAAGCGGAGCAACGCGAGGACATCCGGGCCATCATCGACGAGCAGGCGGAGTTCGTTGAGGTACGCGTGATCGGCGAGTTCGAGGCGCCCGAGTGGGTGGTGCTGCCGGAGGGGATGGAGGCCTGACAGGCTCAGGCAGCGCACCTCACAGGACCGGCTAGACTAGACGGTGGCGATCGCCGCCGTCATGTTGTCCAGCGCGAGCTCGATGAGCTGGCGCGAGGTGCCGATGTTCATGCGCATGCAGCGCTCGCTGCCCTTGCCGTATCCCTCGCCGTCGTTGAGCTGCACGCCCGAGTTCGCCACCAGCCAGGCTTCGAAGGCCTGTGTTTCGGTCATGGGATTGTCCGTGCTCTGGCTGGCAGCGCTCATTTCGGCCACCCCCACCGCGTCCATGATCCCGTCGAAGTGCAGCCACGAGAGAAACGTGCCTTGTGCCCGGGTGCAGCGGACCTGGGGGAGGTTTGCTGCGAGGTAGCGCTCGACGAAGGCGTGGTTGCCGTCGATGTAGACCAGAAGCTGGTCGAGCCAGTCGGCGCCGTGCCGGTAGGCGGCCTCGTTGGCCACCACGCCCAGCGTGTTGATGTCAGCGCGGTGATTCTTCCTGGCGCGCTCGAGGTACACCGGGTTGGTGGAAAACCAGTAGGCGTTCTTCGAGGCGGGCAGGTTGAACGACTTTGTGATGGCCTTGAAGGTGAGGCTGTTGTCCACGATCTCCCTGTCCGGCAGGCTTGCGAACGGCGTGTACCGGTGACCGGGACGGACGAAATCCGCATGGATCTCGTCGGCGAGCACCACCACTTCGTGCTTCAGGCAGAGCTCGCCGATCCGCAGCAGGTCTTCCTCCGACCACACGTTGCCCGTGGGGTTCTGCGGGTTGCACAGCAGCATGGTGTGCGTATCCGGGGTCATGCGCGCTTCGAGATCGTCCCAGTCGATGTGGTAGCGGCCGTTCTCGAAGACCATCTCGCTCTCGTTGGCGATCGTGCTGGTGTAGGTCAGATCACTGTAGAAGCCGTTGTAGGTGGGCGTCATGAGCAGCACGCGGCTGCCGGGCGGCGAGAACGTGGTGATGCCGGCGATCAGTCCGGGATGCACGCCGTTGGCGATGACGATGCTTTCGGGATGCACCGCCACGCCGTGCCGATCGCTGTTCCAGGCGCTGATCGCTTCCTTGAGCGAGGCGAAACCCAGATCCCGATTCAGGTAACCCCAGTTCTCGTGGCGCATGCGCTCGAGCATGGCCTCGGTGATGCAGGGCGCGACGCGGAAGTCCAGGTCGGCGATACCCATGCCGACCTGCACCCCCTCGCCGAACAGCTCGATCTGCGCGTCCCACTTGGTGCAGTCCGTGCCGATGCGACTGTATGGCGTGTCGAAATCGTATCTGCCATCGATCAGGTAAGGCGGGGTGGCGCCAGGCGGCTCGGGGGCGGCATGCCCGGGCGTGCCCGCGCCGACAACTCCGGCCAGTGCCGCAGCACCGGAGCCCTGCAGAAAGCGTCGGCGGTTGAGATCCGTCTTCACCATGGTCCCCTCCCATACGTTCAGTCGGATACGGACGAGCCTAGCAGAAGTGAGCGTTCGGCGCCGCGGTGGTCAGGTGCGCGCGCGGGTCAGAACGCGGGTTAGGATAGGTCGTTGCATTCTGCTCATGGGGAGATGTTCATGGAGAGTAACCTTGCTCTGGCGCTTGCCGGGCCGGATCCGGTCTTCGCTCCGCTCTGCCTGGATCCGCTCACGGCCCGCCTCGCTGAGGGCGCGGGCTTTGCGTTCGGATATCTGAGCGGCGGTGCCCTCGGCTACAGCTATGCGGTGAGCGAGGCATTGCTCACGCTCACCGAGCTGGTCGAGGTGACCCGGCGTCTCGCGCTGCGCTCCGATCTCGGGATCATCGTCGACGGCGGGGTCGGGTTCGGCGATCCGGTGCACGTGGCGCGCGCGATCTGGGAGCTCGAGCAGGCGGGTGCCGCCGCCATCGAGATCGAGGATCAGGTGGCACCGAAGCGGGTGAGCCATCACCGGGGCGTTGAGCATCTCGTCGACACGGAGACGATGTGCTGGAAGATCGAGCAGGCGGTTGCGGCGCGCACCTCGGCGGAGTTCCTGATCATCGCGCGTACCGGCGCGGTCAGGAACGAGAGCTTCGCGGCGGCGCTCGAACGGCTGCAGGCGTACCGGGCCGCTGGTGCGGACGTGCTCATGCTGATGCCGGAGGACGAGGCGCAGATGCGCGAGGCGCGTGCGGCGCTGGATGCACCGCTGGCCACGATCACCTCGCTGGATGCACGTCCCGCCGCAGACTGGGCGGCGCTCGGCTGGAATCTGGTGATCGACCCGTTCACCGCCCAGGTGCTCGCCGTGGAGGCGATTCGTGGCGCCTACGAGCGGTTTCAGGCGTCCGGAAGCACCGGCGCCGATCTTGCCACCGTGTTCGCCACCTACCGCGAGCTTCCCGGGATCGCCGGTCTCGGTGCGCTCTATGCCATCGAGGACGCCACCACCGAGCGCGGCGGGGACTGAACGGTAAGCGCCTCAGGCGGCGAAGCCCGCCTCCTCGAGCACCGACTGAAAGGTGTCCACCCGGGGCTCGATCGCGGCGAGCGTCTCTTCCCAGAAGTCCGGCTTCGTCAGATCCGCGTCCAGATGCTTCGCGGCCAGCGCTTCCGCCGTCATCCGGCCCGTGTCGCGCAGCAGCGCCTGATACCGCGCAAAGAACTCCGTGCCGAACTTCGCACGGCTCGCGTACACCCCGAGGCTGAAGAGATATCCGAACAGGTACGGGAAGTTGTAGAACGACAATCCCGAGATGAAGAAGTGCAGCTTGCTCGCCCAGAACATGGGATCCGGCTCGGAGACCGCGTCGCCGTACCAGGTCTGCCAGGCGTCGTTCATCAGCGATTTCAGCTCCTCCGGCCGCAATGGCCGGCCGTCACGCGCCTCGTAGAAGCGGCGCTCGAACTCGAAACGGGTGGGGATGTTGAGCACGAAGGCAACCAGCGCCGTCATGTCCTCCCAGATCACGTCGAGACGTGTCTGCAGAGAGTCGGCCTGGGCGAGCATGGCGTCGCGCACCAGCGTCTCGCCGAACGTGCTCGCGGTCTCGGCGAGTGACATCCCGTAGGTCAGCTGGGACTCGGGCAGGTCGCGCATCACCCAGCTGTGATAGGCGTGGCCGAGCTCGTGCGCCAGGGTGATCACGTCGCTGGCGCCGCCGGTGTAGGTCATGTACACGCGCGGGGTGCGCGACTTCCGGAAGCCCGTGCAGTAGGCGCCGGGGCGCTTGCTGTCGCCGATGGTGCCTTCCACCCAATGCTTCTCCACCATCATGCGCACGAACTCACCGAGGCTTTGGTCTACCTGTGCGTAGGCGTTCGCGATGATGTCCACGGCCCGGTCGAACCGAATCCCCTCACCGGCATTCGGATCCAGCACCGGAGCCGGTGCCCGGTTGTCCCAGGGGCCGATGGCTTCCTTGCCGTACGCCCGCGCCTCCAGCCTGGCCGCCCGTCGCGCCAGGGGCCGATAGGTTTCCGCCGCCGCCAGGATGGCGTCCAGGGTTTCCCGGCGGATCCGGTTCATGTGTACCGGGGCGTCGAGGAAGTGAACGGGCTTCTCGCGTGAGCGCTTGCGGCACATCTCCAGTCGCCAGCCGGCGATGGCATTGATGGCCGCGGCGCAGCTCTCCTCGTGATCTTCCCAGGCGGTGTTGATCGCCTGCCAGGCGTTCTTGCGCAGCGCGTCGTCGGGCCGCTGCATGAGCCCGGTGGCCTCGGCGATACCCATGCGCCGCTGCTCGTTGCCGATCGTGACCTCGCACTGCAGGGTGCCGGAGAGCTGGCTGTAGAGCCGGCCCCAGGCGTGGATGCCGTCCTGGGAGAGGCCGTTGACCAGGCTTTCTTCCGGCAGGCTCAGCAGCTCGTGGCGGCGCTCCCGGGAGTGGCGGATCAGGAACTCGGCGGGTGCGACTTCCGGGTCTGCCAGAAACCCTTCGATCTCCTCGTCGGTGGCCAGGTCGCAGAACTGATTGAGCGGTTCGGCTGCATCCGCGAGACGCTTCTGAAAGGCCTGCAGGCGCCCCTGCAGGTTCTGGGCTTCGGCATCACGGCTGTTCACCGAAAGCAGGCAGCTGGCGAACACGGACGGATCGGCGAGCAGCCGGCTCGCCGACTCCCGCAGCTTGAAGATCCGCTGGGCGGTCGCGACCCGGTCGTCGCCGTCCAGCGCCGGATTCAGCGCTTCGATCTCGGCGCACAGCGACGTCACCTGCGAGAGATCCGCTTCGAGCTCATCGGCGGTGGGGCCTGTGTACTCGCTGTCCAGATCCCAGGCGGGACCCTCGATCCGGTCTTCCATGGTGCGGTCTTTCTGCGGCGGTGTGGCGGGGGATGCTAGCATTCGCCCTCATGGTGAAGCGATCACTCGGTAGCGGCCGCGCGTTCGGACTCCTGCTGCTGACGTTGCTGGCAACGGCGTGCGCGACCCGGGCACCGGAGATTCCGGCCCCGTTCGCCATCCTGTTCATCGACGGCGGCACCGGCCGGCCGGTGCCGCTGGTGGAGGTACGCACGACCAACGGCATCCGACTCTATTCGGACAACGAAGGCTACGTGGCCTTCCAGGAGCCCGAGCTCATGGACCGGCCCGTGTACTTCACGGTGCGTTCCGACGGCTACCACCTGCCCGTGGATGACGCCGATGCGGATCCTGCCGCCATCACCCCGCTGACCGCGCCGGGCGCCACCCTCACCGTGGCGCTGGAACGCACCCAGCCGGCGGAACGCCTGCAGCGGCTGACCGGACAGGGCCGCACCCGGCACCGGGAGATCGCTACCGGCGTGCCCGGAGCGGCCGGACCACCGGGTGGCGTCATGGGTCAGGACACGACCATGGCAGTGCGCCACGGGGACGTGGTGCGCTGGTTCTGGGGCGACACGCTGGCGGCCGACGGTCCTCTCGGGAACTTCGGCACGGCGTCCGCGACCACGCCCTGGCCGGTCTCCGTGGAGACGGGGATCACGTTCGACTATGCGGTCGACGCGGCGGGCTTCACGCGGCCCATGTTCGAGGACGGTGACGGGGCCGTCTGGGTGCACGGGGTGAC
>JASFLG010000294.1:0-5793 GCA_050118205.1 Pseudomonadales bacterium | reverse complement strand
ATGGCGGTGAGCCGTGGCAGCGACACGCCGGGCAAGATGATCATCATCCGTTATCGGGGCGCCCGCCGCGCAAGCGATGCTCCGGTCGTGCTGGTCGGCAAAGGGATCACCTTCGATACCGGCGGCATCAGCATCAAGCCGGCCGCGAACATGCACGAGATGAAGTGGGACATGTGCGGCGCCGCCACCGTAATGGGCACCACCCGTGCCGCCATCGAGGCGGCGCTGCCGGTCAATCTCGTCACCATCGTAGCCGCCGCAGAGAACATGCCGAGTGGCCGCGCGACGCGTCCGGGCGACATCGTAAAGACGTTCTCGGGCAAGACGGTGGAGATTCTGAACACGGATGCAGAAGGCCGGCTGGTACTCTGCGACGCGCTGTCCTACGCGGCTCGGTACAAGCCGCGCACGGTGATCGACGTGGCGACCCTGACCGGCGCGGCCATCGTCGCGCTCGGCAACCACGCCACCGCGCTCTACGCCAACGACGAGGCGCTGGCGGAAGCACTGCTCGCCGCCGGCGAGTCCGCCGGCGATCGAGGCTGGCGCATGCCGCTGTGGGACGAGTACAAGGCGCAGCTGAAGAGCCAGTTCGCGGACATCGCGAACATCGGCGGCGGCGGCGCCGGCTCCGTGACGGCAGCCTGCTTTCTGTCCCGCTTCACCGAGGATTACTCCTGGGCACATCTCGACATCGCCGGCACGGCGTTTCCGAAAGGACCGCAGAACGGCGCCACGGGTCGTCCCGTGAGCATGCTGTTCCGCTACCTGATCGATCAGGCGGGCTGAACGACGAGGCCTCGGGTGACCCGGATCGATTTCTATATCCTTCAGGACGTCAACCAGGCCGCTCAGTACCGGTTCGCTTGCCGGCTCGCCGCCAAGGCGATCGCCGGGGGTCAGCCGGCCGTGCTCCACGCCCGGGACGAGGCGTCGGCACGGGAGCTCGACGAGCTGCTCTGGCACTATCCGGACAGGCGCTTTCTGCCGCACGCGGTGGCTGGCGATGCGGGTGATGCACACGCCCCGCTGCTCGTCACCTGGCAGGATCCGCCCGGATTCGACGGCGTGCTGTTCAATCTGACCCCGGACGTGCCGCACTTCTTCAACCGCTTTCACCGCGTGGTGGAGGTCGTCGTGCAGTCGGAGCTCGATCAGGGTCGGGAGCGCTACCGCTTCTATCGGCACCGGGGCTATCCCCTGTACGATCACCAGATGGACGATTGGGAAACACAGGCAGGCCAGGCATGAGCAGACAGGACAGAGACACCAGCAAGCCCGGGGACCGCTCGGCAGACGACCTGCTGGGTGATCTCGAGTCCATCAAGGAGCTGCTCGACGAGGAGCAGGCTCAGGCGCGCGATCGCGATGCAGGCGTCCCCCTGCTCGACGACATGGTGGACGGCGCCTACGAGCTGACCGACTCCGCGTCTCTGCTCGCCGCCACGCCCGCCCTGGGCAGCGGCAATGGAAACGGGAAGAGCAGATACCTGCCCGAGGACATCTTCGACGCCCTGCTCGGCGACAGGTGGAAATCGTCCGCCACGGACATACTCACCGAGGCGCGCGGCGCAATCGAGGCGTACAGCAGCCGCTGGACGCCGGAGGACACGGACGAGCTGAACGAAGCGCTGCGCGTGCGTATCGATGAGACCCTCACCGAGTGGCTCAAGGCGACCGTGGCGGCGCGCGTGGATGAGCTGCATGCCGAGCTCCTGCGGGCTGCCGAGACCGTGATAGACGAGAAGATTCGCGCCCTCATCGACACGCGTCTCGACGACGGTTCGACCGAGGACTGATCCGCAATGCAGAGCAGCTTCGACCCCCACGGCATCGAGCAATCCCTGTACGCGGAGTGGGAATCCTCGGGCTACTTCGCGCCGAGCGGCAACGGCCCGAGCTACTGCATCGTGATTCCGCCGCCGAACGTCACCGGCAGCCTGCACATGGGTCACGCCTTCCAGCACACGCTCATGGACGCGCTGATCCGCTACCACCGGATGAAGGGGGACCGCACGCTCTGGCAGGTGGGCACGGATCACGCCGGCATCTCCACCCAGATGCTGGTGGAGCGTCAGCTGCTGGCGGAGGGCCGCTCGCGGCACGACGTGGGGCGGGAGGCGTTCGTCGAACGCGTATGGGAGTGGCGGCGCGACTCCGGCGGCAACATCTGCGAGCAGCTGCGCCGCATGGGCTCGTCCGTGGACTGGTCCCGCGAGCGATTCACGCTGGACGAAGGCTTTTCCCGAGCCGTGCTCGAGGTGTTCGTGCGTCTGCACGAGGATGGTCTCATCTACCGCGGCAAGCGGCTGGTCAACTGGGACCCGGAGCTCGGCACCGCCATCTCGGATCTGGAGGTGGAGAATCAGGAGGAGGACGGCAAGCTCTGGCACTTCCGCTACCCCCTGGCCGACGGTCTGCGCACGTCCGACGGCCGCGACCATCTGGTCGTCGCCACCACCCGCCCCGAGACCATGCTCGGCGACACGGCGGTGGCCGTGCATCCGGACGATGAGCGTTATCAGAGCCTGATCGGCGGCAGCGTCGTGCTGCCTCTGGCCGACCGGAAGATACCCATCATCGCCGACGAGTACGTGGACCGGGAATTCGGAACCGGGTGCGTGAAGATCACGCCCGCGCACGACTTCAACGACAACGAGATCGGTGAGCGGCACGGGCTGCCGGTCATCAACATTTTCAACCCCGACGCGACCATCGGCGACGACGCGCCGGCGCCCTATCAGGGGCTCGACCGCTTCGAGGCGCGCGACCGGGTAGTTGCCGACCTGGACGCGCTGGGCCTGCTGGAGAAGGTCGAGCCGCACAAGCTCACCGTGCCCCGGGGCGACCGGTCCGGCGCCATCATCGAGCCCCTGCTGACGGATCAGTGGTTCGTGAAGATCCAGCCGCTGGCCGATCCCGCCATCGACGTGGTTGAGCGCGGCGAGATCGAGTTCATCCCGAAGCAGTACGAGAACGTCTACTTTTCCTGGATGCGCAACATCCAGGACTGGTGCATCTCGCGCCAGCAGTGGTGGGGACATCGGATTCCCGCCTGGTACGACGCCAAGGGCGCCGTATACGTGGGGCGCAGCGAGGACGAGGTCCGCGAGCGTCACGGGCTCGGGACCGATGTGACCCTCACCCGGGACCCCGACGTGCTGGAGACCTGGTTCTCTTCGGCGCTCTGGACGTTCGGCACGCTCGGCTGGCCCGACGACACGGAGGAGCTGTCGCAGTTTCACCCCACCGACGTGCTGGTCACAGGCCACGACATCATTTTCTTCTGGGTCGCCCGGATGATCATGATGGCGCTGAAGTTCACCGGCGAGATCCCCTTTCGAAAGGTTTACATCCACGGCCTCGTGCGGGATGCGGAAGGGCAGAAGATGTCCAAGACGAAGGGCAACGGTATCGATCCGCTGGACCTGATCGAGGGGATCGACCTCGATTCGCTGGTCGCCAAGCGCACGACGAACCTGACCCAGCCGCAGATGGCGGAGCGCATCGAGGCGCAGACCCGCCGCGATTACCCGGACGGCATTCCCTCCTACGGCACCGACGCGCTCCGCTTCACGTTCTGCGCGCTGGCGAGCACGGGACGGGATGTGCGTTTCGATCTGGCGCGCATAGAAGGCTACCGGAACTTCTGCAACAAGCTCTGGAATGCTGCGCGGTTCGTCCTGATGAACTGCCAGGATGCCGACCTCGCCGGGCCCGCCGTCACCAGTATCGCCGACCGCTGGATCCTGTCCAGGGCACGCAGCATGCTGGCCGACGCCGAACGTGCCATCGGCACGTACCGCTTCGACCTCTACGCCAACGTGATCTACGACTTCGCCTGGCACGAGTACTGCGACTGGTACCTGGAGCTCACCAAGCCGCTGCTGTGGGACGACACCCTCTCCGAAGAGGAGCGCCGTGGCACGCGGGTCACGCTGCTCGCGACCCTCGATTGTCTGCTGCGCGCCGCGCACCCGATCATCCCTTTCATCACCGAGGCCATCTGGCGCGAGGTCGCCCCCCTGCTCGGCAACGACGGACCGACCATCATGCTGCAGGCGTTTCCGGATCGCGACGACTACAGACCGGACGCGGAAGCGGACGCAGCCGTCGAATGGCTCAAGGGCGTCATCGTCGGTCTGCGCAACATCCGCGGCGAGGCCGGCATCAAACCGAGCCAGGAGATCCCGGTGCTGCTTCAGCACGGAGGGGCACGCGACCGTACGCTGTCGGAGACGACCGCGACGCTGCTCGCGCGCCTCGCCAAGGTAACGGAGCTCACCTGGCTCGACGCCGATGCGGAACCGCCGCCGAACGCCCTGGCCCTCGTCGGCGATCTCAAGGTGATGGTGCCGCTTGCAGGTCTGATCGACGTGGCGGCCGAACGCACCCGGCTGAACAAGGAAATCGACCGGCAGCGTGGGGAGCTCGAACGGATTGAAGCGAAGCTCGGCAACGACAGCTTCGTGAGCAAGGCGCCCGCCGCCGTGGTCGACAGGGAACGGCAGAAGGCGGCCGATGCCAGGAGCACCCTGGCGGTCCTGAAGGAGCAGCTCGCTTCGCTCGACCAGCTCGGCTGATGGTCCCGGGGCCTGTCCTTCAGAGGGCCGCTAGTCAGCGACCCGCAGCACGACCTTGCCGAACGTTTCGTCCGAGGCGACCAGGTCGTGGGCCCGTCCGGCCTCCTCGATCGGAATCACCGTCTCGATGATCGGTCGGATCCGCCCCTCCGTGAGGTGTGGCCACACCTCGTCGCGCAGGCGGTCCATGATCTGTGCCTTGGCCGCGGTGCTGCGCGCCCGGAGGGTGGAGCCGATGATGCGCTGGCGCTTGACCATCATCACCCCCAGGTTGATCGACGCTTCGGCGCCACCCATCAGTCCGATGATCACCAGGCGCCCGTCCGTGGCGAGCACGGACAGGTTATCGGCGAGATAGCCGGCACCGACCGGATCCAGGATGACGTCCACGCCGCTGTCGCTGAACGAGCGTACCGCATCCACGAAAGGTCCATCGTGGCGATTCCAGCCGCCCGCGGCACCCAGCGAGACACAGCGCTCGATCTTGCCCGCGCTGCCCGCCGTGACGAAACACGGGTTGGCGGTGAGCCCGCAGAGCTGAATGGCGGCCGTTCCGACGCCACTCGCGCCGGCGTGCAGCAGCACGGCCTCGCCCCTGGTCAGATGGGCCTCCATATAGAGATTCAGGAACGCGGTGGCAAACACCTCCGGCAGCGCCGCGGCCTCCTCGAACCCGAGACCCTCCGGCACCGGCACCACCTGACCCGCAGGCACTACCACCTCCTGTGCGTAGCCGCCGCCCGCCAGCAGCGCACAGACCCCATCACCCGGCGCAACGCGGGCGACCCCTTCGCCCACCTCCACGACCTCACCTGCGCACTCGAGACCGAGGATCTCGCTTGCCCCCGGTGGCGGCGGATAGCCGCCTCTGCGCTGCACGAGATCGGCGCGATTGACCGCCGTCGCCGCAACGCGGATGCGCACCTCACCGACCCCGAGCGCCGGCGTCGGAACCTCATCCCAGATCAGATCGTCTCCCTGTACGGTGATGGCCTTCACGTTTCCCTCCGTCGATGTCGATCGTTACCAGGACATGCGCATCTTCACGCCATGATGGTGCAGATAGCGTTTGAGCCCGCTGCACGTGTAGTCGCCGTAGTGAACCATGGACGCCACCAGCGCCGCATCCGCCTTGCCATCCTTGAGCACCGCTTCCAGATGCTCCGGCCGGCCGGCTCCGCCGGAGGCGATCACCGGAATGCGTACGGCC
>JASFLG010000293.1:0-5839 GCA_050118205.1 Pseudomonadales bacterium | reverse complement strand
CGAATGCGAGCCGGACGCGCTGGCTGTCCCGGTGCATCTCCGGAAAGTCGAAGGCCCGCAGGTAGACGTCCAGCATTCTGTCCCGCCGCGCGTAGGTGCCCGGTGCCGCGAGGTTTGCGTGGGGCGTGTAGCCGAGACGGCCGAGCTCGCTGGTCAGCTCCGCCAGGCTCAGATCCGACCCGGGGTAGAGCTCCAGCGGCTGAGCGTAGACCCGGGCCGGGAGCGACCAGCGGCGGCCCTCGAAGGTCTCGGTGATGAGCAGGTTCAGGTAGAACAGATAGACGGCGAGGGCAATGCCGGCCAGCAGCGTCGCGGCAAGGGCCGCGATCACGATCTGCCGGGGACGGATGCGCCGCAGCGTGTCGGTCAGCATCATGTCGGGACCCGACCCCGCCCGGTCCGGTCCGGGCGCTCGAACGTCAGCCAGGCGGAGTCGGCCCCGGAAGGGCGGGCACGGCCGCACGCTTCAGGCCGAGCCACCCGGCCAGGCGCCGGAAAACGTTGCGGACGCCGCGCAGGATCTTCGGTAACAGGAAACATAGCAGGATCAGGAAAGCGCCAAAGGCGAGCAAGAATAGCACGGGGTGTGTCAGTGCTGCCCAGAGCCCTGCAAAAACCGCCAGATCCTCGCCGATGGAGGCGGCGAAGTTGCTGAACGGCTCCGGCGACGTGTTGATCAGCACCCGGCCGCCCGCCTTGGCCGCATGGGTGAGGCCTGCCACGCCACCTCCGAGTAATCCGGCGGCAACACCGATGGCCGGATCCACCGATCCCACGGCTCCGGCTGCCAGCATGGCGCCCGCGGGTATGCGGACGAACGTGTGCACGGTATCCCAGGCACTGTCGACCCCCGGGGTCTTGTCTGCCATGAACTCCACGCAGTACATGACGACGGCAGCGGCGATGACGAGCGGATCCTGGACGACGGAAAGGGTCGGCGGCAGATCGATGTAGCCGGTGACACCGCCGAGCCCCAGCACGGCGACCACGGCGTACAGGTTGATACCGCTGGCCCAGGCGACCCCGAAGGTCAGCGCGATGGTGTGAACGAGGTCGGTGTATTCGCCCATTCCTTGGTCCGGTGTCGGGGATTTTCGGCCAGCCTAGGTCAGGAATCCTGAACGGAAACTGAAGCGCCGGTGGAAGCGTCACTGGCGGCGGCGCGCCAGGCAGGTTGCGACCCCCGGATGGGTGCTTCAGAATGAGGGCCGACCTAGGGGGCGGTATCCACCTGAGACGCCGCGGCATGGTCGGTGAGCCGACGTCTAACGACGCGCGCTGCCGAGCATCCAGCGACGAACCCTTCGAACCTGATCCGGATCATACCGGCGTAGGAATAGGCATCGAGGCGAGCTTCGAGTCGAGGATCGAACCGAGCGCCGAATCGAGAGGGGCGCTGCTTCCGGGTCCAACGCACGAACCCAGGGAAGCCGCCATGTTCAACCGAAGCCCTCAACCACCGATCTCTCTGCGCATCCCTTCGCCGCGCGCACTCTGCATCCTTCTGCCTCCGGCCGTGCTGGTCGCCGGACTGGTAGCGGGCACGGCTCGTGCGGAGGAGACGACGGCAGATCCCGAGGCAGCAGGAGAGGCAATGCCCATCGAGGAGATCGTGGTGACCAGCGAGTTCCGCCAGACGACGGTGGATCGGACCCCGGCCTCGGTCAGCGTCCTCAGTCTCGCCGACGTCAGGGGGCGTGCGCTCAATCACATGGAGGAGATTCTCGACCAGGTGCCCAACCTGAACTTCTCGGGTGGCACCAGCCGGGCGCGCTACTTCCAGATCCGCGGCATCGGCGAGCTGAGCCAGTTCGAGGAACCGCTGAACTCGTCCGTGGGGCTGCTCATCGACGGGGTGGACTTCAGCGGCATCGGTACAGCGGCCGTTCTGCACGACGTGGCCCAGGTGGAGGTGCTGCGCGGGCCACAGGGCACTCTTTACGGGGCTAACGCGCTCGCCGGTCTGATTCAGGTGCGCACCAACGACCCCACGGAGACGTTGGAGGCCGGCGTGACGCTGGACGCGGCGAACTACAATGGCCGGGGCATCGGCGCCACCCTCTCCGGGCCGCTCGGCGACACGCTCGCCGGTCGGCTCGCCGTGCACAAGTACCAGGACGACGGGTTCTACGATAACGTCTACCTGCACCGGTCGGACACCAACCGGCACGATGAGCTGAGCCTGCGCGGGAAGCTCGCGTTCACGCCGACCGACCGGCTCTCGGTCGATCTGGCGACGGGCTACGTGGATGTGGACAACGGCTACGATGCGTTTTCGCTGGACAACGACCGGCACACCCGTTCCGACGAGCCGGGCCACGACCGCCAGTCTTCCGGATATGCGTCCCTGAAGGGGGCGTGGCTTGCGAGCGACGCGGTCATCGTGGAAGGGTCGCTGGGCTACGCGGCGAGCGACATCGACTACGCCTATGACGAGGACTGGACCTACGTCGGCTTCCACCCGGACGGTTACTCGTCCACGGATCGTTACCAGCGCGAGCGCGACACCACGACGGTGGAGGTCCGGGCGCTGTCCGGGGACGCAGGAAGGCTGTTCGGCGGCCGGTCGGACTGGGTGGTCGGCCTCTATGTCCTGGATCAGTCGGTGGACTTCACCCGTACCTACACGTTCTTTCCTGTGCCCTTCACCAGCCGCTACGAAATGCACCGGCTGGCCCTGTATGGAGAGCTCGAAACGGCCCTGAGCGAGCGCGCACGGCTGGTGGTCGGCGTGCGCGGCGAGCGGCACCGGTCGGATTACCGGGATTCCGAGTCGGTGCGTTTCGATCCGGAGGATCATCTCTGGGGTGGTCGGCTGGTTCTCGAGTACGACCTGACCGACACGACCATGATCTACGGTGCGGCCACCCGCGGCTACAAGGCAGGCGGATTCAATCCGAGCAACTCCCTGGATCCGGAACTCAGGGAGTACGACCCGGAGACGCTCTGGAATCTCGAAGCGGGTCTCAAAGGGCGCTGGTTCGACGGGCGCCTGACCGGCCGGTTCTCGGCCTTCTACATGCGTCGCGAGGACGTCCAGGCGGGCACCTCCATCGTCCGCCTGCGCGCGGACGGCAGCTCGGAGTTCATACAGCTCACCAGCAACGCTGCCCGCGGTATCAACAGCGGGCTGGAAGCGGAGGTCACCTGGGCGGCCACCGATCGACTCACGCTTTTCGGTAACCTCGGTCTCCTGCACACCGAGTTCAGGGACTTCATCGACTCCTCGGGCGAGGATCTCGACGGCGAGCCCCAGGCCCACGCGCCCGCTTACAACTTCTTCGCCGGAGCGGAGTATCGGTTCCCCGCGGGGTTCTTCGGGCGCCTGGAGGTGGAGGGCAAGGACGATTTCTACTACAGCGACAGCCGGCGCTTCTCGGACCGGCCGGACGATCTGCGCTCCGATCCCTACACGCTGCTGAACGCGTCTTTCGGCTACGACCGTTCCGGCTGGTCGGTGCGGGTCTGGGGACAGAATCTGACGGACAAGGATTACACGGTCCGCGGCTTCTACTTTCCGAACGATCCCCGCGACGGTTACACCGAGCGGGGCTGGTTTCAGCTGGGCGAGCCGCGCCGGTACGGCGTGACGCTCGATCTGAAATTCTAGCCGACTAGCTCTCGGTCGGCTGGGCGTCGGCTGCGGTGTCGCCGGCGCGCTCCATCCGGATCAGGTGGTCCACGACCTCGAGCGCCACCTTGCGGCCGACGTCCATGGTCACCACGTAGCGGCCGTCGACGACGAGCGTGGGTACCGCGGTGATGCCCACCCGGCGTTCGGTGATCACCGCGTCGCGCATCCGACGTCGCACCTCCGGGGAGTTCAGCGCCTCGAGGAACTCGGCGGCGGTGGCGCCGTTGCCGTCGATGAAGTCGGCGATCTCGCTGGCGTTGGCGAACATCTGGCGTCGGTCGTGGATGTGGGCGAACAGCCGGCTGTGGTTCTGCTCGAGGATGCCGAGCTCGTCCATCGCGTAATACGTCTGGGCGAGAAGCATCCAGGCGGGCGAAAACGCGACGGGGATGCGCTCGAAGCGCACGTCTTCCGGCAGCCGCGCCAGCCATTCGGTCACCAGAGGATCGAAGTTCCGGCAGTGAACACAACCGTAGGAGAAAAACTCCTGCACGAGGATGGGTGACCCTGGACGCCGCCGCGGCGCGTCCTCGAGCACCCGGTAGTCCTTGCCGGCCACGAATTCACCCTGGGTCGCGCCGCTGCTGTAGAGCAGGCCATAGCCGATCACCGCCAGGATGACGAGCGCGACGCCGGCTATGATGACGTTGCGCACCAGCGCAACCCGATCGGTTTTCTTTTTCGTCATGATCGCTACCGCTCGATTCCTGTGCGGGACGGATTCTACCCGGCCCCCGGTCTCGACCGGAACCGTTCGTCCGCGCGGGTTTCGAGCGCTCGCGGGGATCTGTCATACTCGCGCGTTTCGTTCCCACCATGTGCGCATGAGCGAAACCTACGAGCTCTTTCACTACGAGACCTGTGGATTCTGCCATCGGGTCCGGCGCTTTCTGGCCGGGGTCGGCTGGGAGCTGCCGATGAGGGACATTCTGCGCGACCCGTCGGCGCGAGCGGAGCTCGTGCAGGGCGGTGGCCGCGCGACGGTGCCGTGCCTGAAGATCCGGCGCGGCGACGAGGTGGAGTGGCTCTACGAGTCACGTGACATCATCGACTACCTGGATCGCCGGCGACGGCAGGGAGGCTGACCGCGCCGCAAAGCCGTGTTTGTGCAGTTTTCAGGGCCCTGCTATGTTGGCCGGTCCCGACTTTTCCGATTGAACCGAACGAACGAGCAGGGGGATTCCCATGAAGCTAGGACTGATCTCCGGATACTCCGGGGCCAGAATGAGCATACCCATCGATGCCATTCGGCATGCCGAGAACCTGGGCTACGAGTCCATCTGGACCGCCGAGGCCTACGGTTCCGACGCGGTGACACCGGCGGCATGGATACTGGCGCAGACCGAGAAGATCAAGGCCGGTACGGCCATCATGCAGATGCCCGCGCGTACGCCCGCGATGGCGGCCATGACGGCCATGAGCCTGGCAGAGCTCTCCGGCGGGCGATTCATCTGCGGTCTCGGTGCCTCCGGACCGCAGGTGGTGGAAGGCTGGCACGGCGTGCCCTACGGCAAGCCCGTGACCCGCCTCAAGGAATACGTCCAGATCATGAAGCAGATCTTCGCCCGGGAAGCCCCGCTCACCTTCGAGGGCAAGATGTATCAGATGCCCTACCACGGCGCGGATGCCACCGGGCTCGGTAAGCCGCTGAAGAGCATCCTGCACGTGCACGAGGAGATCCCCATCTACGCCGCCACCATCACCCCTGCGGGTGTGGCCGCGGCCGCCGAGGTGGCGGACGGCTTCTTCCCCGTCTGGATGGATCCGGGGCAGTATCACGTGTTCGACGAGCCGATCCGCAAAGGCTTCGCCGCGGCCGGCGGGGACAAGAGCCTGGCGCAGTTCGACATCGCACCCTTCGTGACCGCGATCATGGGCGACGATGTGGAGAAGTGCATGATGCCCATCCGCGGCAGCATGGCCCTCTACATCGGCGGCATGGGCGCGCGCGACAAGAACTTCTACAACGACTACGCGAAGCGCCTCGGCTTCGAGGAAGCGGCGGTAAAGATCCAGGATCTGTATCTGGCCGGCCGCAAGGACGAAGCCATGGCGGCGGTACCTGCCGAGCTCATCGATGCCTGCCATCTGGTCGGACCGGCGGACCGGATCAAGGATCGGCTGTCGCGCTGGATCGAGGCAGGGAAGCAGGGGCACGTTTCCAGCATGCTGATCGGGTCGCAGCAACCCGAAGTTCTGCAGCTG
>JASFLG010000292.1:0-5879 GCA_050118205.1 Pseudomonadales bacterium | reverse complement strand
CCTGCGCCTGGGCGAGAAGGTGCCGAGTCCGGGCGCCATGAATCTGCCGCTCGACCTGGCCGTCGCTCTGTTGAAGGATCCTTCCGGGGTGGTGGACTTCAGCTTTCCGGTGTCCGGCTCCCTGAACGATCCGCAGTTCAGCTTCTCCGACGCGATCATGAAAGCGTTCTCCAACGTCATCCTGGGCTTCGCCACGGCGCCCTTCCGGCTGCTCGGTTCGCTGGTCGGCGTCGCGCCGAGCGAGTTCGAGAGCATCGCCTTCGAGGCGGGACGCGCCGACCTCACCCCGCCCCAGCGCGAGGTGCTGACGAAGCTCGCCGATGCGCTCACCCAGCGCCCCCAGCTCAACCTGTCGCTCACCCCGGTCTCGGATCCCGTGGCCGACCGGCTGGCACTCAAGAAAGCGCTTGTGGAAGCGCAGATCGAGGCCGGACTCGCAACTGACAAAGATACGAACGCCCAGCTCCCTGAACGCCGCCGGAAGCACCTGGAAGCACTCTACGACGCCGCCGGGCTGAAACCGCCGAAGAGCGAGGTCCGGGCCCTGGCGAGCTCACCGGACGCCGACGGCAAGCCCGTCCTCGATGCGCTCGCCTACGCCGAGCGGCTCCGCGATGCGCTGATCGCAGCGACGGACATTCCCGATGCCGACCTCGACGCCCTCGCTACGCAGCGGGCAGAGGCGGTGAGCAGCGCACTCGTCGACGCCGTGAACCTCGACGTCCACCGCATCACCATCCTGCCGCCGGCCGAGGAAGAGGCGGACAAGGACGACCTGGTACGCATGCCTCTGGAGGTGTCGGCTCGTGGCAGGTAGCGAGCGGCCGACGCGAGTCAGCGTCGCCGGCTTTCGCCGCGCGCTGACGGAGCTCGAAGGCATCACGGGCGCGCCGGTGAGCTCGGCGCCCGTCCGCTTGCGCGCCCGCACGACGAGCCTCGATACCCCTTACCGGGCCGGCGAGGCAGCGGCCGCGGCGCTGGCCGCCGGCGCCCGGATCGCCGCCGGTCTGGCGGAGAAGCAGGGTACCGGGATCGGCACCATCGACGTCGACAGCCGCCACGCGGAGAGCTCGCTGGTGAGCTTCGCGCACCTGAAGTTTCTGGACCCGGAGCGGGGTCTCGGACCTCGACAACCCGGCGAGGTGCGGACCGCCGCCGCCGGCTTCTACCGGACCCGGGACGATCGCTGGATCTACCTGCATGCCGGTTTTCCGCACAACACCAAGGGCCTGCTCGCGCTGCTCGACGCGACGGACGACCGACGCGCGGTCACGAAGGCCGTTCGTCGCTGGCGGGCGGCGGAGCTGGAAGACGCCATCGCCGATGCAGGGCTCTGCGGCGCCATGGTTCGCGACGCGGCGGAGTGGGATTCGTCCGCGGCGGGCCGGCTGCTGGGCAGCCGACCTGTGGTCGAGATCGTGCAGGTGGGCGACAGCGATCCTGAGCCGTTGCCCGGCGCCGGCGATCGGCCCCTGGACGGCGTGCGTGTGCTGGACCTGACCCGCATTCTCGCCGGCCCGACCTGCGCCCGGACGCTCGCGTTCTACGGCGCCGACGCGCTGCGGGTGGGCGCCGAGCGCCTGCCGAGCGTAGGCCTCTTCGTCGCCGACACAGGATTCGGGAAGCGCGCCTGCTATCTCGACCTGACGCGGCCGAAGGACGCGGGTCGCCTCCGACGCCTGGTCCGCCAGGCCGACGTGTTCTCCCAGGGATATCGAAGCGGCGCCATGGAACGCCTCGGCTTCGGGGTCACGGAGGTAGCGCAGGCAAGGCCCGGCATCGTTTACGTCTCCATCAACTGTTACGGCCACGAAGGTCCGTGGCGGCCCCGGCCAGGGTGGGAACAGCTCGCCCAGACGGTGACCGGCATGGCTGCCGCCCAGGGCACCCATCTCCGCCAGGACGCACCGACGCTGCTGCCTGCTGCGGTCAACGACTACATCACCGGATATCTCGCGGCCGTGGGGACCCTCGCCGCGCTCGCCCGACGGGCCGAGCAGGGGGGCAGCTACTGGGTGCGGGTGTCACTCGCGCGCACGGCCATGTGGGTGCGCTCCCTGGGCACACGGCCCTCGGTCGTGCCAAAACCTACGACGGCGTCCGAGATCGAAAGGTTCTCCACGCGCACCGACAGCGCCTGGGGGCCGCTCTCTTACCTCGAACCAGCCGTCACCGTCGAGGGGCTGCGCATCGGCTGGGACCGACCCCCATCGCCGCTGGGCGCCGACCGGCCCACCTTCGCCTGAGCCACGCCGCGGGTCAGACGTTCAGCCGGTTCGGTCGCGAGTGGCGCCACTCCGCCAGCAGGGTGCGCAGCGCGCTCACGAAGGCGAGCGGCTGGTCCAGAAACAGATGGTGCTGCGCCTCCGGGATGGCCACGAACGGCACCGACTCGTCCAGCACCTTGAACATGTAGTCCGCAATGTCCTGGCTGAACAGATAGCTGTCCTGCCCGTAGATGACCCCGACCCGGCAGCGCAGCCGGGCCAGGTCCTCGTGCATGTTGCTGCCGAACTCGAACTTACGGAAAAGCCCGTCGTCGAACTTCCACGTCCAGCCGCCTTCCGTCTCCTTGAGCGAGTGCCGGCCGATGTAGTCGAGCACGAAGCCGTTCGAGCAGTCCTGAGGCGGCATCAGCCGGAACCGGCCCAGTGCCTCCTCGAAGGTCTCGTAGACCCGCTTCGGCTTGATCGGCGAGCGGCGGGGGTCCCGCTCCCACTGGAAGTCCGGCGGACGGACGGCAGAGTCCACCAGCACGATACCGGTCAGCCGGTCGTTGTAGAGCAGACCCGTCTTCAAGGTCACGAAGCCACCGAAGCTGTGGCCCACCACGATGGTTTCCGCACCGAATCCGGCATCGGCGGCCACCGTGATCACCTCCTCGGCAAACTGCTCCGGCGAGTACTGAGCACGATGAGCGCTGTCGCCGGCACCGGACAGATCGATGGCCGCAACCCGATAGTCACCAAGGAAGAACGGCGCGATGAACGTCCACCAGTGCGCGTGCGCACCGTTGCCGTGCACGAACACCAGTCCGGGCCTGTCCGCCGCGTCGCCGTCCTCCGCGGACCAGTACAGGTAGTGGATGGCCGCGCCGGCGACATCCACGCGCCTGTCCTCGAACGGGATCTCCAAGGCCCGCTTGAACCAGCCAGGCGTATGCATCGTCATGTCAGAATCTCAGTAGGAAGTAAGTATCGCCTTGCCGATGACCTTACGCTCGCGGATCAGGTTGAGCGCCTCGGCGGTCTTCTCGAGCGGCAACACGTGCGAGATGTAGGGTCGGATCCGTCCCGCCGCGAGCAGCGACATGAGCTCGTCGGCGTTGCGCTGCATCCAGGCCGGATCGTGCCGTGCCAGCGCGCCGATGGTGAAGCCGATGAGCTCGGCATCCTTCACCAGCAGGTGATTGGTCTTGGCCAAAGCGGCCCTGCCGCTGGTGAAGCCGACGATGAGAATGCGACCGAACGGCGCGATGCAACGCATGGACTCGTCGAACACGTCACCGCCGACCGGGTCGTAGATCACGTCCGCGCCGCGGCCGCCGGTGAGCGCCTTCACCTTCTCGCGGAAACCATACGTGTAGTCGATGGCGTGATCCGCCCCCATCTCCAGGGCTACCGTGCGCTTTTCCTCGGTGCTCGCGGTAGCGATCACGGTGGCCCCCAGATGCTTGCCGAGATCGACTGCGGCCAGCCCCACACCGCCGGCCGCACCGTGCACGAGCAGGGTTTCGCCGGGCTTCAGGCGACCTCGCTGCAGGCCGTACAGGCCGGTGGCGTAGTTGGCACGGAATGCCGCCGCAGGCTCGAAATCCACGTTGTCCGGCAGGCGGGTCACCCGGCTCTCATCGACGAGCACCTGCTCCACGCAACCGCCGGGGCAGAGCACCCGGTCACCCACCGAGAAACCCGCGACCTTCGATCCCACCTCGGTCACCACCCCGGCCCCCTCGCCGCCGACCACGAACGGCAGCTCCGGCTTCACCTGATACTCACCGGCCGCCATGAGCACGTCGGTGAACGCGACACCCCGTGCGTTGAGCCAGACCTTGAGCTCGGTGGGTCCCGGCGGGCCGGGCGGATCGATCTCGCGCAGCACCAGGTCGTCCGGGGTGCCGAGCTTCTCGCAGAAAACGGCTTTCATCTCTGATCTCTTCCCGTCTGGTTCCCGATCCGCCGACGTGGCGTCGGGCGTCCTGCGAACGCTACGCGGGCTGGGCCGACGCCACCTCTGACGAGGAGGCGGGCCGCGGCCGGTGCGTCGCCGCCAGCAGATGGTACACGCTCGGCAGCACGAACAGGGTGAACAGGGTGCCCACCGCCATGCCCGCCACCAGCACGATGCCGATGCTGTTGCGCGCCTCGGCCCCAGGCCCGGTGACCAGCACCAGCGGCAGGTGGCCCATGATGGTGGCCCCGGCGGTCATGAGCACCGGACGCAGCCGGGTCTGGGCGGACAGCTTGATCGCCTCGAGCTTGCTGCGGCCGTCCTCCTGCAGCTGCCGCGCGAACTCGACGATGAGGATGGCGTTCTTGGAGATCAGACCCGCAAGCGTGATGAAGCCGACCTGGGAGTAGATGTTGATGGTGGTCAGGTCCAGGAACGTGAACATCAGGGCGCCCGAAAGCGCCAGGGGCACCGACCCGAGCAGCACGACCAGCGGATCCCGGAAGCTGTTGAACTGCACCGCGAGCGCCATGAACACGAAGGCGAGCGATACGCCCAGCACCCCGAGCAGGGTGTTGCCTTCCTGACGCAGCTGCCGGGACTCACCGGCGTAGTCCACCGTGTACCCGGGCGGCAGCATCCGGGTCGCCAGATCCTCCATCACCTCGAGCCCCTGCTCCTTGGTCCGACCGGGCAGCATGCCGGCGCGGATGCGGAACGCGTTCTTCTGCTCGAAGCGGGACAGCTCCCGAGGCGCCACTGTCTGGTCCAGACGCGCCACCGCGGAGAGCGGGATCAGGTCGCCGTCCGGCGTGCGCAGCTTCATGTCCATGAGCGCCGCCGGGTCCGGCCGCCCGGCCCGCTCGACCATGGGAATCACCCGGTAGGCCGTGCCGTCGAGCTCGAACCGGTTCACGTAGTTGGCGGAGAGAAAGACACCGAGCTGGCGGCTGACGGCAGCGAGGTCCATGCCGAGATCGGCGATCCGTTCCCGGTCCAGCAGAAACCGGCCCTGGGGAAGATCGATGGACAGATCCGTGTCGACGAACATGAACGTGCCGCTGCGCTGTGCCGCGCTGACCAGCGCCTGGGCGTGGGGCAACATGTCTGCCGCAGGCTCCGGGGAGAGCACGACGAACTCCATATCGTAGCGGCCGGCGCTGGGCAGCGGCGAGCCGAGCACGGGAAACGTTCTGAGCCCGCTGATGTTGGACAGAGCGCCAAACGCGCGCGGCAGCAGCTCCTGCACGGACTGGTCCCTCTGATCGAAATCGACCAGCGACATGCCGCCGAAGCCGCCGTTGGTCATGATCATCTGCCACATCTCGGTGGTGCCCGGGAGCTTCTCGTGCAGCGCATCCACCACGCTCGTCATGTGCCGCTCCGTGTAGTCGAGGGACGCCTCGGGAGGCGCGGTGATGACCACCCGGATCATGCTCTCGTCCTCCGTGGGCGCCAGCTCCTTCTGCGAGAACAGGAAGAACGGCACGGCAAGCAGGCTGATGAAGGCTCCCACGAAGATGACCTGCCCGTTGTGGGTCAGCAGGCCGTCCAGGACCCGGCTGTAGAGATGCCGCAGCGCCTCGAAGCGACCGTTCACCCAGCGCGTTGCGCGGGGCTCACGTCCCTGCTCGGGCGCGACCCAGCTGCTCATCACCGGTGACAGCGTGAGCGCCACGAACCCGGAGATGAGCACGGCGACGGCCAGG
>JASFLG010000291.1:0-5900 GCA_050118205.1 Pseudomonadales bacterium | reverse complement strand
CGGAGGGCAGCCGCTTTCTGCAGCCGGCCACGCTCTACGCCGGCGGCGGCGGGCTCACCGCCAGCATGCGCGACTACGCGCGCTTCTGTCAGATGCTGATCCGCGGTGGTGAGCTCGATGGCGCACGTGTGCTGAGCCCCAAGACCATCGCCCATATGCGCGAGAACCAGCTGCCGGAGAATCGCGACATGGCGGCCATGGGTCAGCCGGTCTGGTCGGAGACCAGCTACGACGGTATCGGCTTCGGCCTCGGCTGGGCGGTGGTGATCGACCCGGTGAAGGCGCGCATCGTCACCTCCCGCGGCGAGCACCACTGGGGCGGTGCCGCCAGCACGTTCTTCTGGCTGGACCCGGCGGAGGAGCTCTTTGTCGTGTTTCTCACGCAGCTGATGCCATCGTCCACCTATCCCATCCGCCGCGAGCTCAGGCAGCGGGTGTATCAGGCGCTGGTCGACTGACAGCGCGACGGCCGGAGGCTGACCGAGTGAAGCTCTACACGTTTCCGCCGGCGCCCAATCCCGCCCGGGTGGAGTTCTACCTGAACGAGAAGGTGCGCGGCGGGCTCGATCCCGGGATCGAGCGCGTGCTGGTGAATTTCCTGGACCGTGAGCAGACCGCGCCCGAGCACCTGGCCCGCAATCCGGCCGGGACCGTGCCGGTGCTCGAGCTCGATGACGGCACGTTTCTCACCGAGTCGCTGCCGATCATGGAATATCTGGAGGAGCTCTATCCGGATCCGCCGCTGATCGGCACCGATGCTCTGAGTCGGGCGCGGACGCGTTCCGTGGAGCGGCACGTGGAGCTCAACGTCCTCCTTCCCATTGCCCGCTACGTGCACGCGAGCCGCTCGCCGCTCGGTTTGCCCCCGAATCCGGCGCTGGCCGAGGTGGAAGCGGCGCGCATACCGAGCGGGCTCGAGCGTGTCGAGGGCTGGCTGGCCGGCCGCGAGTTTCTGATGGGCGAGCGGCCGAGCATCGCGGACTGCACGCTGCTTGCCGGCATCAACTTCGGGCGCTTCGGGGACTTCGAGGTCGGGGCTGAGTATCCGGAGATCCGCCGCTGGTACGAGGCGTTCGCGCTGCGTCATCTCTGACCCCGGTCCGTTCCCTGCCTGCTGCCATCCTGCTGCGCATCTTGCTGCTATAGTGAGTGGCGCGATTGCCGCCACGTCGTGATGCGACCGGGCACGAACGGGCGAGGAGACGGTGATGGGCAACTTTTCGATCTCCATTGAGAATGACGGGCAGGAGGGCCGCTACGTAGCGCGTGCCGACGGTATCGATGAGGAGGCGGAGATCACGTTCACCCGTCACGGACCGAGACTGATCAGCGCCGATCACACGAACGCACCGGAAGCATTGCGCGGTACGGGCATCGCCGCGGCGCTCGTCGATCACCTTGTTGCCGACGCGCGCAGGCGGGGGATCAGGGTCTTGCCGGCGTGTCCTTACATCCAGGCGCGATACGCGAAGCACCCTGAGTGGAGCGACGTCTTCACCGTGGGTCCGGGCGAAGAACCGGTGATAGGAGCCGAGTCTTAGGAGGAGACGTGGGCCAGTTCTCGCTGCTCCTGGCAAGTCTGTGGCGCCGGCCGACCCGAACGGTCCTCACCATCGCGGCGCTCGCCGTGGCATTCCTGCTGTTCATGCTGCTGCGTGCCATCGCCGCAGCCTTTGCAGGCGGCGTGAGCTCGGAAGGCCTGGACCGGCTGATCGTCGATTCCCGCTACTCCATGACCGAGAACCTGCCGCTCGCCTACGTGGAGCGGATCCGCAACATGGATCCGATCGATGCGGTGACCCACATGACCTGGTTCGCGGGCTACGTGGGCGAACCGCGCAACACGTTCGCCATCCATCCTGTGGATCCGGAGAGCTACTTCGACGTCATCTCCGAGGCGAAGATCGATCCGGACGTGCTGGCCGCCTTCGTGCGCACGCGCAACGGCACGGTCGCCTCGAAGGCGCTCGCGGAGCGTTTCGGCTGGCGGATCGGTCAGGTGATCCCCCTCGAATCCGAGCTCTATCCGAAGGCGGACGGCTCCACGAGCTGGCCGCTGATTCTGGTGGGCACGTTCGACTACGCGCCCGGCGCTTCGAGTGGTGAGCTGCTCCTCTTTCAGTACGAGCACTACAACGAGTCGGTGGCGTACTGGGCGCGCGACCAGGTGTACTGGATCACCGCGCGTGCCCGTTCGCCGGAGCTCGTGGAGCAGGCGATCCGGACGATCGACGACGAGTTCGAGAACTCACCGAACCCGACGCGCAGCACGCCGGAGGACGAGTACCGGCGCCAGTTCGCGAGCCAGCTCGGCGACATCGGCCGCGTCACCACCAGCATCCTCGGCGCGGTGTTTTTCACCATCGTCCTGCTGACCGGTAACAGCACGCTGCAGGCGTATCGGGAGCGACGGGTCGAGCTCGCCGTGCTGAAGACGCTCGGTTTCTCGGATGCCCGGGTCGCCCTGCTGGTGCTCGGCGAGTCGCTGCTGCTGTGCGTTGCAGGCGCCCTGGTCGGCATCGGGCTGGCCCTCCTGCTCGAGCCCGGCATGAACGCGAACCTGCAGGGTCTGGTCGGTCGCTTCCGGATGACGGGGTCGAGCGCTGCCCAGGCAGTGGGAATTGCCGTGGCGCTTGCACTCGTGGTCGGCGTGCCGCCGGCCCTGGCGGTGCGGCGCCGGACCATCGTCGACGGGTTGCGGACCGGCTGATCGCATGTTGAAACAGGTCGCCAAGCTCACGGCGGTGAGCCTGAAGAGTCTCCGCAACCGCCTCGGCACCAGCAGCCTGATCGTGGTCGGCATCGGCGGCGTCGTGGCCGTGCTGGTGGCGCTGCTGGCCATGGCCCAGGGCTTTCGCGCCGCGCTCGCGGACACGGGCAGGCCGGACCGGGCCATCGTGCTGCGCACGGGGGCTGCCGACGAGGTCAGCTCCTGGCTGACCAGCGACGAGGTGGCCATCATCTCCGAGCTGCCCGGCGTGACGCTCGCCAGCGGCGAGCTCTTCGTGGTGGCGGACCTGGTGACGCGCAAGACGGGTCGTCCGGGCGTGGCCATCGCCCGCGGTCTCACCCCCGCCGGCTTCGCGCTGCGCCCCGAGCTCGAGATCGTCCGCGGTCGGAATCTCGAGCCGGGTCACGACGAGCTGATCGCCGGAGTCGACGCGGTGGCGGCTTACCAGGGGCTCGAGATCGGCGACAAGGTCAACGTGCGTAATCACGTCTGGACGGTGGTTGGCCACTTCCGGGGCGTCGGCGCCCAGGACTCCGAGGTGTGGGTGGATCTGCCGGTGGCCCAGGCGGCGTTCCGCCGCGAGGGTGCGGTGTGCAGCGTGCGGCTGCTGCTGGACGACGAGACGGCGTCCGCGGACGCGGCCCGGGAGATCCGGAACGATCCGCGGCTGACCGCCGAGCTCATCCCGGAGCCGGCTTTCTACCGCGCGCAATCCGAGGGACGGGCGCGCCTCATCGAGTCGTTCGCCTACCTGGTATCCGTGATCATGGCCGTCGGCGCGTTCATTGCGGCTTACAGCACCATGCACGCGGCGGTCAGCATCCGGAAGGTCGAGATCGCGACGCTCAGAGCCCTGGGCTTCGGGTCCGGCCCCATCGTCATCTCCGTGCTGATCGAGGCCATGCTGCTCGCGCTCCTTGGCGGGCTGATCGGCGGCGGTCTCGTCTACCTGCTCTACGACGGCTACGCCGCATCCACCCTGAGCTCGAGCTCCCTCTCCCAGGTTGCCTTCCGGTTCGCGGTCACCCCTGGGCTCATCGGCGTGGGCCTGGCCGGGGCGCTCATTCTCGGGCTGCTCGGCGGGATCGTCCCGGCGCTTGGGGCGGCGCGCACGGGCGTTGTGGAAGGTCTACGGGAGACCTGACCGCCGGAAGGCAGCCTGGAATCCGATACTGTATGTATATACAGTATCGGCCATGTCGCTGATCCTCTGCCGCAAGCTGAATCACCGCAACATCGAGCTGCACGACTCCACACGGGGCGAGGCGGTGGGTGTGCTCAAGCGCAGCGGCGAGTACGGCTACGTGCCGTGGCTCGGGTTCATCGAGCGCGGCAAGGCGGCGCGCACCGGCCGGCCGGTAAAGCTGCTGATCGCCCGGGTCGGCCACCTGGACGGGGTGCGCACCCACTGGCGGAATCTCAAGCCCGGCGAGCACGTGCAGGGCTGCCTGACCCGGGAAGGGGCGTACGCGGTCATGGACCTGGACGTGCGCATCGTCTGAGACGGAGGTAGTCTTTCCCGCCCCGATGACCCAGGGCGCGGCCATGAGCGATCTGAAAGAAATCACCAACTACGTGCGGATGGCGGACGACATCGGCTCCTCCGGACAACCCACCCGGGAACAGTTCGCCGACATCGCCGCGGCCGGCTACCAGGTGGTTGTGAACCTGGCGCTGCCGACCTCGGATCATGCCGTGGCCGACGAAGGCAGCATCGTCACCGGGCTCGGCATGCGCTTCGTGCACATTCCGGTGGACTTCGCCGCGCCCACGGTGGACGACCTCAGGCAGTTCATCGGCGTGATGGAGGCGTTCCGCGGTTCGAAGATCTGGGTCCATTGCGTGGTCAATGCGAGGGTGTCGGCCTTCCTCTACCATTATCTCGGCAAGGTGCGCGGTGTGCCCGAGGCGGACTGCCGCTCGCCCATCCTCACGCGCTGGGAACCGCAGATGGACGACGTGTGGCGGGCGTTTCTGGCGCTGGATGCGGAGACCATCGAGGCCGCCTGACGACAGAGCCATGTCCACCCTCTTGAGCTGCCGGAATCTGACCCACTCGGCCGGAACCAAGCCCCTGTTCCGGGAGGTCGCCCTGTCCGTGCGTCGCGGTGACAAGATCGGGCTCAATGGCCACAACGGCTGTGGCAAATCGACCCTGCTGAAGATCCTGGCAGGCGAGGTGACCCCTGACGATGGCGAGATCAGCCGCCGCCAGGGGCTGAGGCTCGGCATGGTGGAGCAGTTCCTGCCGGAACGGGTGGCGGCGCTGACCGTGCACGATGCCGTGCTCGAGCGGATTCCGGCCGCCGAGCGGGACGTGGAGGCGTACCGGGGGGCCCTGACGCTCGATACGCTCGGCTTCGGCGAGGCCCAGCACGGCATCCGGGTGGGCGATCTTTCCGGCGGGCAGCTCAACCGGCTGATGCTGGCCCGGGCGCTGGTGGGCGATCCGGACCTCATCCTGTTCGACGAGCCGAGCAACCACATGGATCTGGCCACCCTCGCCACGCTCGAGCAGTACCTGGCCGAGCGGATTCCCTGTGCGTTCTTGCTCGTCTCCCACGACCGGGCGCTGCTCGACGGGGTCACCAACCGCACGCTCATCCTCCGCGACGAACGTCTGTACGCGTTCGATCTGCCTTACTCGGCGGCGCGTCAGGCGCTGACCGAGATGGACATCGCCGCTGCCGCCGCCCGCGCGGACGAGGAGAAGAAGATCGCGGCACTCCAGGCGAGCGCAAAGCGTCTCGCCATCTGGGGCAAGGTCTACGACAACGAGAAGCTCGCCCGCAAGGCGAAGAGCATGCAGAAGCGGGCGGCGCGCATGGAGCAGGCGAAGACCTTCGTGACCCGCGGCTCCGGACTCTCCCTCACCCTGGACAGCCGGGAGACCCGGGCGAACCGGGCGCTGCGTGTGGCGGGCCTGACCGTGACCCCACCGGCGGCGCCGGAGGTGGGTCTCTTCGCGATCGACGAGCTGGTGATCCGGCCCGGCGAGCGGGTGGCACTGCTCGGCGAGAACGGCTGCGGCAAGACGTCGCTGCTCACCGCGCTGATCGGTGCGTTCCGCTCGGACACGGAGGACGAGCGCATCAACTTCTCGCCCCAGTCCGAGGTGGGCTACTACGACCAGGAGCTCGACGAGGTGGCCGGAGAGGCGTCGGAGACC
>JASFLG010000290.1:0-5971 GCA_050118205.1 Pseudomonadales bacterium | reverse complement strand
ATCAGGCTGACGATCTGACTGTCGGTACGCGCACTGACGAAGAGCCCAATGGCGAGGTAAGCCCCGCCGAGCATCATGGCGGCCACGTAGCCTGCAATCACCGGACCCCAGTCCAGATCGGCGATCATCGAGACGCTTACCGGTAACGGCAGGGTCAGGAGGAGCGCCAGGGCCAGCAGCAGCCAGCAGGCCAGGAACTTGCCCACCACGAACTCCCATCCGGTGGCTGGCAGGGTCTCGACGAACTCGAGCGTGCCCGTGCGCCGTTCTTCGCTCCACATGCGCATGGTGAGCGCGGCACTGAGGAAGATCAGGAGCAGAGGCAGCCATTCGAACATGGGGCGGACGTCGGCGACGTTGCGCGCGAAGAACGCTTCGCCCCAGAAGAACACGAACAGCGTGACCGCAAGAAAGGTCAACAGGAAGAGATAGCCGATGGGTGAGGCGAAGAACAGCGTCAGTTCTTTCCTCGCGACGCGAAGGATCACCTCAGGCCGCATGAGACACCTCCTCGCCGGGCGCCGCCGTCGCCTCCCGGAACACCGTCTCGAGATCCCGGCGCTCCACGGAAAGCTCGTACAGGGGGTGGCCGCCGCCCACTACGGCAGACGCCAGCGCCTGGCCCGCCGTATCCAGATCACCCCGCACGGCAACGCTGAACGTTCCTGGCCGGGACGAGAGGATCCCGCTCACGCAGTCGAGCCCTTCGAGACTGGCCTTCAGGTCCGGTGCGTCATGACTGCGCACCGTGAAGCGGTTGCTCTCCTTGAGGTCGGCCAGGCGCTCGTCCAGAACCACGGCACCGTTACGCAGAATAATGGCGCGATCGCAGATGGCATCCACCTCCTGCATGATGTGCGTGGAAAGAATGACCGTGGCGCTCTGCGCCAGGCGCTGAATCAGCGAGCGCATGTGCTCGGTCTGGCCCGGATCGAGCCCGTTGGTCGGCTCATCGAGAATGAGCAGCCGGGGCTCGTGCAGAATGGCCTGAGCGACCCCGACGCGCTGCTTGAATCCTCGAGACAGCGTCGCGATGGGATCCAGCGCCTTGGTTTCGAGCTCGGTGGCCTCGAGCGCCCGACGCACCGACGACGGCGCGTCGATGCCCCGGACTTCGGCCGCATAATCCAGGTAATCGGCGACCGACATCTCGGGATAGAGCGGCAGGTTCTCGGGCAGGTAGCCGAGCCCGGCCTGCACCCGCTTGGGGTCGTCGGCCAGGTCCACGCCGTCCACCGTCACCCGGCCGCTGCTGGGCTCCAGGTAGCCGGTGAGCATCTTCATGATGGTGGTCTTTCCGGCGCCGTTGTGACCGAGCAATCCCACGATCTCGCCCTGACCAATGGAAAAGCTGACATCACTCACCGCCAGAAAGTCTCCGTAGCGGCGGGAGAGCCCTTCCGCTTCGATCATGTTGCCTCCAGACGCGAGTATGGGGAGGGCCGCAACATATTCGATTAAGGGCAAAATTCAAGGGGAATGCGGCAAACATGTCAGATTGGTAATGTTCGCGACATGAACGACGAAAAGCTCGCCATCGCCGGGCCGGCCGGCGCCATCCAGGGTGCGATGACCGGTGGCGAAGCCGGCGCCATATCCGTGCTCTGCCACCCCCACCCGCTGTACGGCGGATCCATGGATGACGATGTCCTGTCGGTCGCGGCCGAGACCCTGGCGCAGGCCGGCATCGGCGCGCTGCGCTTCAACTTCCGCGGCGTCGGAGCCAGCGAGGGGAGCCACGACAGCGGCGTGGGCGAGGTGGATGATCTTCGCGCCGTGCTCGGCTGGCTCAGGGACAACCGGCCCGACGGCGAGGTGCTGCTGGTCGGCTACTCCTTTGGCGCGGGCGTGGTCTCCCGGCTGCTGGCCGAGGACGGCGCGCAGGGAATCCGGCAGGTTCTGCTGATCGCGCCTCCGGCAGGCCGTCTTCCCATCGACGAGCCGGACGGCAGCGTGCCCGTCGACGTCTTCGTCGGCGACAACGACGCGTTCGCCGACATCGATGTCCTGAAGACATGGCAGCACGCGAGCATTCACGTGCTGCCGGGCGCCGACCACTTCTTCGGCGGCCACTGGCTGGCTCTGAAGGACGCCATCGGCCAGGCGCTCTAGCCCGATTCAGACGATGCGGACGCCGCTCACCCAGCGGTGACCCCACAGCAGCAGCACGTAGAGCCCACCCCCGACGATGAGCGGCAGCCAGAGCTCGCCGAACACCAGGCGGTTGCGGCCCTGGACGATGGCGAGGAAGGGCACGTTCGAGGTGTGCGCCGCGTAGGCGCGCCACGCCTCGCCGAACGTCGCCGCCCGCCGGCGGTCCATGAGCAGCGTGCCGAGTCCGGCGACGGCTCCCAGGCTGGCAAAGAAGATCACCGAGTTTGTGTCCCCGTTGGCGACGACGTGCGCAACCGCCCAGAGCAGCACACCCCACTGAAACGGATGCCGCGTGATTCGCCCTACGCCTCTGGCGAGCTCGCCGCCGCCGGAGGTCGTCAGCAGCGCGCCGCCGCCGACCGCGGTGGGGCTTCGGATCATGAACGACCCGGCGGCGAGCACGAGTGCGGCCGGCATGATCAGCTCCGCTGTCAGGTACAGCCCCGGTGAGGGCAGCCAGAGATAGTCGTATCGCGGCAGCTCGTTGTACAGCCAGATCAGATAGGCAAGCGTGGCGACAGCGATCACCGAGTAGAAAAACAGGTAGCCCCGCTCGCCGAGCACCGCGACGACGCGGCCCCTGATGCCACTGCTGCTGACGCCAAGATGCGTGCCCAGGAACAGAAGCCCTGCCAGCAGCAGTTGGATCATGCTTTCTCCGCTCGAACGACAAGATGGGCTATGGTAAGCGCGCACGAAACCAACTGAAACATAGCAACGGAATCGAAACATGAACCGACTCAAGGGAAAGACCGCGGTGATCACCGGCGCTGCACGGGGCCTGGGTGCCAGGATCGCCGAGCGCTTCGTCGAGGAGGGTGCCGACGTGATCATCAACGACCTCTCGCCGGCTGCCGCAGGTGCCACCGCGGAGCGTCTCGGCGGCCGCGCCGTGGCAGCGGACGTGGGTGATCCCGCATCGGTCGCTGCCATGTTCGAGGAGATCAGGGGAATGACGGACCACGTCGATATCCTTGTGAACAATGCCGGCATCAGCGGCATGGAAGGCGACAACGACGCACGGGAGCGGATCCGCGAACGCGCCGAGGCCATCGCCCGTGGGGAGCAGGCGGAGGTAACAGACGGCATCACGGCCGTTACCGACGATCAGTGGCGGCGCATGCTTGCCGTGCACATGGACGGCACGTTCTACTGCTGCCGCGCCTCCGTGCCGTTGCTGCCGGACGGCGGCGCCATCGTCAACATGGGCAGCATCATGGGTACCTTCGGTCGCCCCGGCGGCGTCGCCTACTGTGCGGCAAAGGCGGGGATCCTCGGCTTCACCCGCGCCCTGGCGCACGAGCTCGCGCCGCGCAACATCCGGGTCAACGCGATCGCACCGGGGTGGATCCATACGGACATGACCGACCCCCTCGCGCCCATGCATCCGTTCCTCGAGATGCAGACCCCCATGGGCCGCATGGGTGAGCCGGATGACATCGCCTGGTGCGCGGTCTATCTGGCCAGCGAGGAGGCGGGCTTCGTCACCGGCCAGACGCTGTCGCCGAACGGCGGCTGGTACATGAGCCAGTAGATCAAGGCCGGACTGCCTCGATCAGCACGTCGAGAAGCTCGTTCGGGCACTCCGCCATCATCGAGTGACCGGCGCCCGCCAGCGTGCGTACGGTGCCGGCTTCGCCGACCAACCCCGCCACCGCGCGCCCCGCGGCGGCCGGCGTCATCCTGTCCTCAGTGCCGACCACCACGGTCACCGGGATGCCTGCCGGTGGTCGCCCGTCCGGATCGAACCCGTTGCAGGCCGACAGATCGGCATGAAAGACGCCCCGGCGCGCCCGCTCCAGCAGACGTTCACCGGCGCCGAACTCGAAGATGCCCGGCATGCCCTTGCCGCCGAGACGACCCCTTGCGCTGTGGCTCCAGGTGTTGGCCATCTCGAGGGCAGCATGATCATCGTCCGCCGCCGCGTCGAGCAGTCCCTGGCTCACCCGCATGGGCAGGGCCGGGCCGATCAGCACCAGGCCCCGGGCCATCGCCGGCCGCCGGAGAGCCAGCGCCCACACCACGAGGGCGCCCATGCTGTGTCCCACCAGCGTTGCCCTGGAGACGCCCACCCCTGCGAGCAGCTCGTTCAGCCAGGCGGACATGGCATCGATCGTGGTGAGCGGCGAACCCGATGAGAGACCGTGGCCGGGCAGGTCCGGCGCGATCACCCGGTAGTCGTGGCGCGCGAAGTACCGGGCGGGAAGGGCCCAGACCGTGTGGTCCATGCCGGCCCCATGAATGAACACGACCGCATCGCCACCGTTGGCCGCGAGCGGCCGGCTGCCGGTGCCAACGAACGCCTCCTGGCCGGAAACCTGGATCCTCACGATGTCTGCCCGACGCCGCTCAGCCGCTCTGCCGCTCTGAGCCCGCGCTTGAGATCGGCGAGAAGGTCGGTCGGATCCTCCAGACCGACGGAGAGCCGGATGAGGCCCTCACCGATGCCGGCCGCCGCCAGGGCGGCGGCATCCATACGGTGGTGGGTCGTGCTCGCCGGATGGATCACCAGCGACTTCGCATCACCCACGTTGGCCAGATGCGAGAACAGCTCCAGGGACTCGATGAACGCGCGGCCCGCTGCCCGCCCGCCGGGAAGCTCGAATGAGAGTACGGCCCCCGCCCCGTCCGGCAGAAGCTCGGCCGCGAGCGCCCGGTCCGGGTGCGCCGCCAGCTCGGGGTAGTGCACCGCCGAAACCCCCGGCTGGCCGTCGAGAAACGCCGCGACGGTGCGGGCGTTCTCCACATGCCGGGCCATGCGCAGTGGCAGGGTCTCCAGACCCTGCAGGATCTGAAAGGCCGTCATGGGCGCCATACAGGCGCCGAAGTCCCGCAGGCCCTCCTTGCGCGCCCGGGTGATGAACGCGGTCGGACCGAATTCCTCTGCGAACACCAGATCGTGGAAGCCGGCGTAGGGCTCGGTGAGGGTGGGAAAGCGGCCGGGGTCGAGCCAGTCGAAGGTCCCACCATCCACCAGAAGGCCGCCGATGACCACCCCGTGCCCGGACAGGAACTTCGTGGCCGAGTGCAGGACCAGGTCGGCCCCGAAGGCGACGGGGCGGCAGAGGTAGGGGGTGGCGAAGGTGGCATCCACCATGAGGGGGACCCCAGCGGCGTGAGCCACTTCGGCGACGGCCGGGACGTTCAGGACCTCGAGGTTCGGGTTGCCGAGAATTTCGCCGAACACGAGTCGTGTGTTCGGACGGATGGCAGCTCCGAACGCCGCCGGATCCCGGGGATCGACCAGGGTCGTCTCGATCCCGAAGCGGGGCAGCGTGTAGACGAGCAGGTTCTGCGTGCCACCGTACAGCGCCCGGGAGGCGACGATGTGATCGCCGGCCGAGCACAGGGTCGAGACCGCCAGGTGCATGGCTGCCTGTCCGCTGGCCGTGGCAATGGCGCCGACGCCGCCGTCCAGGGCGGCAATGCGCTCCTCGAGCACGGCGTTGGTGGGGTTGGAGAGCCGGGAGTAGACGTGTCCGGCACGCTCGATGTTGAACAACCCCACCGCGAAATCCGTGTCCGGAAAGACGAAGGACGCCGATTGATAGATGGGCGTAGCGCGCGCGCCGGTGACGGGGTCGGGACCGGCGCCGGCGTGCAGCGCCAGGGTATCGAAGCCGGCGCGGGCAGGTGCGGAGTGCTTGGCATCGCTCATGGATTGGCTCGGTTCTTCACGCCACCTCACGCTACCGCACTTCGGCCGTTTTTGCTCCCGGGGTCCCGGGTCGAGTCAGCGCCGGGTGAGGACGTAGTCGAGGGCCCGCCGCGCCAGCGGCTGGCCGAGCGTGTGTGCCTCGATCCGGTCCAGATCGAA
>JASFLG010000289.1:0-5973 GCA_050118205.1 Pseudomonadales bacterium | reverse complement strand
TCATGGATTCCTTGGCGAGCAGCATCGCCTTCTCCGGCGTGCCGCCGATGCCGATACCGAGCAGACCCGGAGGGCACCAGCCCGCGCCCATGCTGGGCACCACCGAGAGGATCCAATCGACGATGGAATCCGACGGGTTGAGCATGGCGAACTTTGCCTTCGCCTCGCTGCCGCCGCCCTTAGCGGCCACCTCGACGCTGACCGTGTTGCCAGGGACCACCCGGTAGTGGATGACGGCAGGTGTGTTGTCCCTGGTGTTGGCGCGCGCCCCATCCGGGTCGTCGAGCACGGACGCGCGCAGCACGTTCTCGGGGAACGCATAGGCCCGACGCACGCCCTCGTTGATCATGTCGTCAACGCTCATGTCGGCTTCCCACGCCACGTCCATGCCGACCTCGACGAAGACGATGACGATCCCCGTGTCCTGACAGATGGGCCGGTGCCCCAGCGCGCACATCCGCGAGTTGACCAGCACCTGGGTCAGTGCCGCCTTGGCCGCCGGCGACTCCTCCCGCTCCCAGGCTTCGCGCATGCCGCGGATGAAATCCACGGGATGGTAGTAGGAAATGAACTGGAGGGCGTCGGCAACGCTCTGGACGAGGTCTGACTGCTTGATGACGGTTCTGCTCATGGGTCTCGTAGCGGCTGATACGTGAGGGAGGGCATTCTAACCCAAGCGCATCGGCGCCGAGGCCGGGACGCCGGTTGTCGCGATCGGGACAGCGTGTGACCATTACCGCTGGCAAACCGATGGAACGACGATGACCCGACGCCTTCCCCTGCATATCCTGTCACCGGCCCTACTGCTCGTCGCACTTACCGGCCTGCTGGCTCTGAGCGGCTGCTCCCGAGAGGAAGCGCCGGAGGCCGAGGTCTCCGAGACGGACGTCACCACCACGCAACCGGAGGAATCGGCTCCCGTAGCCGGGGACGCCGGGGAGGACGCTGGCAAGTCGCTCGCCCAGAAGCACCTGCTCGTGGACACGCACATCGACGTGCCCTACCGGCTGCACGAAGGCTGGGAGGACGTCTCGAAGGCCACCGAAGACGGCGACTTCGACTATCCCCGGGCGGTAGCCGGCGGTCTCAACGTGCTGTTCATGTCCATCTACATTCCGGCCGAGGTGGACGAGGCCGGCAAGGCCAAGGCGTTCGCGGAAGGGCTGATCGATACGGTGGAGGGCGTCGCCTCGGACAATCCGGACAAGTTCGGGCTCGCGACCTGCACCAGGGACGTCTGGGCGCTCAAGTCCGCGGGCAAGATCGCCATGGCCATGGGCATGGAGAACGGAGGGCCCATCGAAGGGAAGCTCGAAAACCTCGCGGAGTTCGCCAAGCGTGGTATCCGCTACATCACGCTCGCCCACTCCAAGTCGAACCACATCTCGGATTCGTCCTACGACGAGAACAAGCAGTGGGGCGGCCTCTCGGATTTCGGCAAGACCCTGGTCCCCGAGATGAACAAGCAGGGGGTGATGGTCGATGTCTCGCACATCTCCGACGATGCCTTCTGGCAGGTGCTGGACCTCACCAAGGTGCCCGTGATCGCCAGCCACTCATCGCTGCGCTACTTCACCCCCGGCTTCGAGCGCAACATGAGCGACGAGATGGTCACCGCGCTCGGTGACAACGGCGGCGTGGTGCAGATCAACTTCGGCAGCGGCTTTCTCACCAAGGCCGCCCGGGATTACAGCAGCGCCGCCCAGGAAGCCGTGAAGGCGTTCCAGGCCGATGAGCATGTGGCCGCCGACGATTCGAGCCTCGAGTCATTCATGGCGCAATACAAGGCCGACCACCCCTACCCCTTCGCGACGGTGGACGACGTCCTGGACCACATCGATCGCGCCGTGGCCCTGGCCGGCATCGACCACGTCGGCATCGGCTCGGACTACGACGGAGTGGGCGAGACGCTGCCGATCGGTCTGGAGGACGTGAGCGCCTACCCGAACCTGGTGGATGGCCTCCTCGACCGGGGTTATGGCGAGGCGGACATCGCGAAGATTCTCGGTGGCAATCTGATGCGGGTCTGGTCAGCGGTCGAGGATTACGCGACGAATGCCGGCAACCCCGCACGGTGCAGCCAGCCGGCGCCCGAAGGCTGATCGGAGCTCAATTGGACAGATAGCCGATCAGGCGCCGCATGAACGCGGTGCCCGCCGTCACCTGTTCCAGGCTGATGAACTCGTTCGGCTGGTGCGCCTGATCGATGCTGCCGGGACCACACATCACCACGGAGTGACCGGCGGCCTGGAACTGCCCCGCCTCGGCGCCGTAGGAAACCGCTTCGACCTCGTTCTGACCCGTCAGGCGTTTGACCAGCGCCACGGCCGGCTCGTCATCCGACGACCGGAACGAGGGCACCTCGGCGTTGACGCGGAACTCGATGCCCGTGCCCGGCGCAATGGCGCGCATCTCCGGCTCGACCACATCACGCGCGAAGGCCTCGAGCTCCGCGAAGTACGTGTTGGCATCTTCGCCCGGGACGGAGCGGATGTCGGTCATGAACTCGCAGTGGTGGGCCATGATGTTGGCGGCGGTTCCGCCGCGCACGACCCCGCAGTGCATGCTCGTGTACGGTGGCTCGAACCCGCAGGCGGGATCCGCCTCTGCGGCATTGCGCCGCTGCCGCTCGTGTATCCAGTTGATCAGCCGTGCCGCCACCATCACCGCCGACACACCCCGGTGCGGCTGGCTGGAGTGCGCCTCGTGCCCGGTCACCCGGGTCCTGAAGTGAAAGATGCTCTTGTGGGCGCTGACCACCCGCATCATGGTGGGCTCGCCCACGATCACCGCCTGCGGTGTCGGCACCGCGGTCGTCAGCGACTCGATGAGCGCCGGCGCGCCCAGGCATCCCACCTCCTCGTCATAGGAGAGCGCAAAGTGAATGGGGCGTTTCAGGCCACCCATCTCGGGCAGCAGGGCCAGGGCGATGGCGTAGAACGACTTCATGTCGGAGGTGCCCCGTCCGTACAGACGACCATCCCGCTCCTCCACGCGGAACGGATCCGAATCCCAGTCCTGATCGTCTACCGGCACCACGTCCGTGTGGCCCGAGAGCACCACGCCGCCAGGCACCATGGGCCCCACCGTGGCGAACAGGTTCGCCTTGGGGGCATCCGGACTCTGCACCAGATGGGAGGCCACCCCGTAACTGTCCAGGTAGTCGCGAACGAAATCGATGCAGGCGAGGTTGGAGTCCCGGGAGACGGTGGGGATGGCGACCAGCGTCTCGATCATCTCCCGGGGGGTGTAGTTCACAGCCATCGCCGGAGCTTACCACCCGCGTCGTAGAGTTCACGAGCTTCCCTTCGGGAACCGCGTATGGCTGGTCGCGCCACCCTGCGGCTAGATACGCACTGCCCGTAAGGGGCAATTCACAAGGTTCAAGAGATAGTTCTAAGGAAGACAACATGCGTGCACTGAAACTGGCTGCATTGGGCGCAGCCGTCGCAATCACGGGCGCCAACGCCGCTTTCGCCACAGAAGCGGGAGACTGGCTCGTCCGCGCCGGCGTCACGGACGTGGTCCCGAAGTCGAACAACGGCACCATTCCGGCAGACGGCGAATCACCTGCCATCGCCGTCGACGTGGACGACGCGGTCATGCTGACCTTCGACGGCACCTATATGGTCACGGACAACTTCGGCGTGGAGCTGCTCGCGGCGCTGCCGTTCAAGCACGATGTGTACGGCAAAGCGGCCGGAGAGAAGGTGAAGCTCGCCACAGTGAAGCAGCTGCCGCCGACGCTGAGCGGCGTGTATCGCTTCAACAGCCAGGGAACGATCCAGCCCTACGTCGGCGCCGGCATCAACTGGACCCTCTTCTTCGACGAGCAGGAGAAAGGACCGCTCGACGACCCCAGCGTCAATCTGAAGCTGGACAATTCCGTGGGACTGGCCGCGGTGGCAGGGCTCGACGTCTTCCTGACCAAGACCATGTTCCTGAACGCCAACGTGCGCTATATGGACATCGACTCCAAGGTGAAGGTCAACGGCGAGAAGGTGCTCACAGCCAAGGTGGACCCCTGGATCTACGCCATCAACATCGGCTGGCAGTTCTGAGCCTCAACCGAACCGGGGCGGTACTTGCCGCCCCGTTTCTCGCCTCGTTTCCTGATCAGCCCTGAATGTGGTGCGTCGCGGCGGCAGGTCTTTCCCGCTGCCGCAGGATCCACTGCCCGTGCTCCTCGAGCGCCGCCTCTCCCACCGCGCGCAGAATGTCCAGCTTCACAGGCAGTGTCGGTGCCTTGGACATGAGACTGATTGCGTTCGAAAAGATCCGCACGTGATGCTGATACTGCGCCATGTTCTCGCGCTCCGCGAGCCGGTGGGCATGATTCAGGCGCGCCGTCATCACATACGGCAGGAGGCCCATCAATGCGATCAGCATATTGCCCGCCGGTAAATCCGGGAGGTCCCGTCCGATGGCGAGGACGATGGCAGCCACGATCAGGATGAGAAAGCCGGCGAGACCGATGACATCTGTCGTTCGAGCGCCTCCCGCCCGCTCCTTCGCCTTGCTGCGGTAGTAGTCGAACTGATCGCGCACCCAGTACCGCATGCACAGGTCGACCTGATGATCGGTGCTGTCCTGTCTCGCGGAATCCGCACGGAATCCCGCGTAGCGCATCACGTTGCGGATCCAGCCGAGCTCCAGGTCCTGCCGCTTGAGAAAGCTGTCGTGGCTGAACCGACTCGGGTTCTCCATGCGCACCCCCGCCACCGCCCAGAAAAACTGCACCCTCAGTCCCTCTGCAAGCACCCGGTAGTCGAGGAACTTACGCTGCCAGGCGTACCGGCGGTCGAGGCCGAGCACCAGCAGCACGAGAGCGATGCAGAAGATGTAGGGGTAGATCATGACGTGCCACTGCGGCCAGTCCGCATAGGCGACAAAGCAGAAACCGGCAAGAGCCGCCAGCACGAGCGTCCAGCGCAGCTGCCGGTAGAAGAAGCGCTGGTAGCGCCGGGCCAGCACGTCGGCGCGCATGTAGAGCTGCTCGATGTCTTTCGTGCCTTCCTCGCACGCGGCGAGATCGGCAGAAGGCAGGAGCGGCGCGAACGCCGTCGGGTCCATCGGCTGCTCCAGATCGGCGGAGAACTCCGCCATGCGCTCGAAGACGATCCGATAACGGTCGGGCAGGTAGAGCGTGCGCGGCTTGATCTCATCCCTGGTGAACCAGTAGGCCTCCCCGGGGGAGAGACTGTCGGCCGGTGCTCCGGATTCACTACGCGAGCAGACCACGTGGTAGACCAGGTCGCTCTCGTCCTCCGTGAAATCGATCGGCGATCGGTGCTGACCCTCGGCAATGAGGTCGATCACGTCGTGCTGGTGAAACTTGATCACGTGGCCGGTGCCCCCGGGGGCGTTGGAGGGCTTGCCGTCCCAGATCGCGAGCAGGATGTGACTGTGCGCCGCCAGGTAGGCGCCAAGCTGCGCATACTGAATATCACGACCCGGCCCCGGCCGGACCACGTCCTCGTCGGTGAGCCCCGGCATCAGCGGCAGCTCGATGCACTCGCCCATCTGCCGCATGGCCTGAAACTCTGTCAGGGATTCCCCTTCGAAGTCGCTCTGGTAGAGGTGCTCCGGCATGGGGAGCAGAACGACGGTGGGAATCTCGAACTCGTGCGCCACCTCCGCCGCGATGCGGTCCGCCCCTTCTGCGAGGGGCGTCATCACCATGAGCGGCAGCTCGGGAAACCGGCGGCGCAACTCGGCGAAGAAAGCCCGCACACGTTCCTTGATCCCGGTCTCTTCCTCGGGAACCAGGTCCCGGTGACCGGTCACTCCAATCACCAGAGGCACTTTCGCTACCTCCGATTCGGCGGCCCCGTTCCCAATGAGGGCCTCCCCGCCGCCGAGATGCGTGTCCTGCGCGATCGTACCCGCTTTCATGGTTCCAAAGATCTGATGCTCTGTCAGAGCTTCGCGTAAACTAGGTCCATGGACAACCGTTCGGATCTCGTCGACGAG
>JASFLG010000288.1:0-5992 GCA_050118205.1 Pseudomonadales bacterium | reverse complement strand
GCTCGCGGCCGCCGGCCTCGTACCACCAGGCCGCGAACTCCCAGGGCTCCATGCCGAACGGTACCGCGCCGAGCAGCGGTGAGGCCGGGATCTTGCCCTGGTCGTAGCCCAGCCAGGTGTAGCCCACGTGCACCTTCTCGTCGCGCACCGCGTCGGTGATGCTGAAGGCGGGTACGATCATGCCGGGCTCGAAGACCTGAATGTCCACGGCGCCGCCGCTCATCCTGCGCAGCTGCTCGGTCACGTAGATGGGGTTGTCGCCGAGCACGGGCATGGTGCTCTGGAACGACACGGGCATGCGCCAGGCGATGCGGACGGCGGCCGGGCCCGTACCGGTCGGCGTCGGTTCGCCGGCTAAGGGACGGCCCGGCGGCCGTATGGCCAGGGAGGCGATGATGCCGACAACGAAGGCGACCACGATACCCGCGAGGAAGGCACGACTGCCCATCCCCGCGCGGTTTGCTGCTGATGACATCGAGGTCCGAACCCCCTCCCCCGGCGTTGTGCGGATTGTGGGAACTGGGTCTACCGGATGCAACCCGACTGGCCTGAAAGGGCCTGTGCTTATGCCAGAACGCTGAAAAAGCCGAGTTGTTTTGTGGGTATCGTTTAGCTACCTTGCCGAGGCGCGTCGGGGTACGCGCAGCCGAATTTACCTGGATTGGGGAAGTTGCATGCTAATCGCTGTGCCCAGGGAGACCTGGCCGGGTGAGCTGCGGAGCGCTCTCGTGCCGCAGAACGCGAAGAAGTTGATCAGCGCCGGGTTCGAAGTGGCCGTGCAGTCCGGTGTGGGTGAGCGTGCCGGCTTCCCCGACCAGGCCTTCGAGGAAGCAGGCGTGAAGATCGAATCCGACCGGGCGGGGCTGCTCGGCCGGGCAGACGTCGTCCTGCGCGTGCGCAAGCCGGATGCCGATGACGTGGCGACGCTGAAGTCCGGCTGCATTCACGTGAGCTTTCTCGATCCGTTCAACGAGCGGGCACTGGTCGACACGCTGGCGAGCAACGGCATCACGGCCATCTCCATGGAGATGATTCCCCGCTCCACGCTCGCCCAGAAGATGGACGCGCTCTCCTCGCAGGCGAACCTGGCCGGCTACGTGACGGTTATTCAGGCCGCCTTCCACTGCCCCAAGATCCTGCCGATGATGATGACACCGGCCGGCACCATCGCGCCGGCGCGCGTTTTCGTGATCGGTGCCGGGGTGGCGGGCCTGCAGGCCATCGCCACCGCCAAGCGGCTCGGCGCGCGGGTGGAAGCCTTCGACACCCGTCCCGTGGTCGCGGAGCAGGTCCGCTCGCTGGGAGCCAAGTTCGTGGAGATCGACCTGGGCGATACGGGCCAGACCGAGCAGGGCTATGCCCGGGAGCTCACCCCGGAGCAGATCGAGCTGCAGAAGGAAGGGCAGAAGAAGGTGATCGGCCAGTCCGACGTGGTGATCACCACCGCCCAGGTGTTCGGCCGCCCGGCGCCGAAGATCGTCTCACGCGACATGGTGGAAGCCATGCAGCCCGGCAGCGTGGTGGTGGACATGGCCGTGGAGTCCGGCGGCAACGTGGAAGGCTCGGTGCTGAACGAGGTCGTGGAAATCAACGGCGTCAAGGTGGTCGGTCAGGGCAACCTGCCCTCCGAAGTGGCCAAGAACGCCAGCGAGATGTACTCGAACAACCTCTTCAACCTGATCACCCACTTCTGGGACGACGAGACGAAGCAGCTGGACCTGGATCCGGAGGACGACATCGCGAAGTCCTGCGTCATCACGCGTGGCGGCGTCGTCGTCAACGAAACGATCAAGAACCTGTAACGGAGTCCGAATCATGGAAGCGGTATTTCTTGGCTTTGTGTTGATGCTGTCCATCTTCCTGGGCTTCGAGCTGATCTCCAAAGTCCCGGCCACCCTGCACACCCCGTTGATGTCCGGTGCGAACGCCATCTCCGGGATCACGCTGGTGGGCGCGCTCACCTCCGCCGGTGCGGGCCTCGCCGAATGGGCCACGTGGCTGGGCGCGCTGGCCGTGTTCTTCGCCACCATCAACGTGGTCGGCGGCTACCTGGTCACCGACCGCATGCTCGGCATGTTCAAGAAGAAGGAAGCGCCGGCGGGAGATCGTAAATGAGCGCGGAACTGATCAACGGCATCTACATCATTGCCGCGGTCCTGTTCATCTTCGGTCTGAAGGAGATGAACTCGCCGGCCACGGCAGTGCGCGGCAACCTGCTCTCCGCGGTGGGCATGCTGCTCGCCGTGCTGGTGACCCTGGTGTCGCGCGAGATCATCGAGTATCAGTGGATCGCCGCGGCTGCCGTGCTCGGCGCCATCGTCGGCGTGGTGGCGGCACAGAAGGTGGCCATGACCTCCATGCCGGAGATGGTGGCCCTGTTCAACGGCTCCGGCGGTATCGCGAGCCTGTTCGTGGGCTGGGCGGCGCTGTACAACGCCGGCAACACCACGTTCACGATCTTCACCATCCTGCTTTCGATCCTGATCGGCGGGGTGACCTTCTCCGGTTCCATCGTCGCCTGGGGCAAGCTGGCCGAGGTGATGACCAGCCGTGCCATCGTGTTCGGGGCACAGCGCATCGTGAACGCGCTGATCCTGATCGCGCTGGTGTACTGCGGCGTGATGTTCGCGATGGAGCCGGCGCTGCACTCGCCCTATCTGTGGGCGGTGATCGTGCTGTCGCTGGTGTTCGGCGTAATGGCCGTCATCCCGATCGGCGGCGCGGACATGCCGGTGGTGATCTCGCTACTGAACAGTTACTCGGGCCTCGCCGCGTGCGCGGCCGGTTTCGCCATCCACAACAACATCCTGATCGTGGCCGGCTCTCTGGTGGGCGCTGCCGGCATCATCCTCACCAACATCATGTGCAAGGCCATGAACCGGTCACTCGCGAACGTCCTGTTCTCCGGTTTCGGCGCGGTGAAGACCGCTACCAAGGTGGAAGGGGAAGTGAAGCCCATCTCGGCCGACGACGCCTACCTGATTCTCGAGGCCGCTTCGTCCGTCACCTTCGTGCCGGGCTACGGCATGGCGGTGGCTCAGGCGCAGCACGTGGTGCGTGAGCTGGGCGAGCTGCTCGAGGAGAACGGCGCCGAGGTGACTTATGCCATCCACCCGGTGGCAGGACGGATGCCGGGGCACATGAACGTGCTGCTCGCGGAAGCGAACGTGCCGTACGACCAGCTGGTGGAGATGGACGACATCAACCCGCGCATCGACAACATCGACGTGGCGGTGGTGATCGGCGCGAACGACGTGGTGAATCCGGCGGCCCGGGAAGACGAGAACAGCCCGATCTACGGCATGCCCATCATCAACGTGGACAAGGCGCGCACCGTGTTCGTGCTGAAGCGCTCCATGGCCTCCGGCTTCTCCGGGGTCGACAACCCGCTCTTCTTCGGCGAGAACACGCGCATGCTGTTCGGGGACGCCAAGGCATCCATCTCCGCCGTCATCGGCGAGTTCAAAGGCTGACGATTCGGATTACTCGCCCACCGCCGCCCGGACGAAGGCCTCCAGGCGGCGCCGGGCCATCTCCGCGGTGAGCGTGTGCAGGCCGAACTCGGCCCAGGGCGGGTAGGGCACCACGTCGGGCAGCGCGGAGAAGGCGACGTCGACGTCCCAGTACGGTTCGTGCACGTAACCCACGGCGTGCCGCGCATAGGCCTGCAGAAACGCCTGCGAGACGTCGAGCCCGTACATGATCGCCAGATTGGCGCGGCAATGCGCCACGTCCACGCCCGGCGGCCCCATGCAGGCATTGATCCAGTCCACCACGCCGGAAATCCGTTCTCCCTCCCAGAGCAGGTTCACCGGGTGGTAGTCCCGGTGGGTGAACAGCGGCTCGTAGGCTGGCTCGTTCCGGGCGAGCTGCCGAGCGGCCGTCCACAGGTCTGCGTCCCGCCACCACGCGGGGGGAGGCTGGTCGTCCCGCACGTCGTTCCAGGACTCGTAGGCGTAGGGCACGGAGGCGCCGCACGCGTGTATCTGCTGCAGGAGCGCTGCCATGCGGTCGAGCCACCGCGCATCGGGCCGTTCGGGCAGCACCACGCGGCCGGGCAGAACGGTCATCAGCACGCCATTGCCAGGAAGGGTCGCCACCGGGTGGGGCGCTGGCAGCCCGCGTCCTGCCAGCGCCGAAAGGATCACGTGCTCTCGCGTGGAGAGCGCTTCGGCGTCTGCATCCCAACGCTCGGCGAGGAACAGCCGCAGGATCAGCTCGCGATCGGCGAGCTCCAGCCGGTACACCTTCGAGGAGGTGGCCCCGGCAAGTGGCACGATCACCCGGGGTGCTTCTCCCAGCAGCTCGGTCAGCTCCTCCAGGATCTCCGGTTCGATCATTGCGCGCGGTCGCTGCCTGAAGATGGGGGGAGTAGTATCTCCTATCGGGAGAGATGACGGGTGGAGGGGGACATGAGCACGAGTCCACCGGAAGGGATGCCGCAGATCATTCGGTTCGAACGGGCAGCGCGGGGAGTAGGCCATGCTCAGAGGATCCTGCGCCTGCGGTGAGGTGCGTTATGAGATCGACGGCGAGCTTGTGGGTCCGTTTTCCTACTGCCACTGCTGGCGGTGCCGGAAGCACTCCGGTTCGAGCTTTGGCACAACGGCGAACGTGCATCCGCAGGATCTGCAGTTCGTTGCGGGTGAATCCAACCTGAAGTTCTGGGAATCGAGCCCGGGGGTACGCCGCTACTTCGCCGGTTGCTGCGGTTCACCCATCTACAAGACAGGCGAGGGTGAGAGTCTCGGATTCCGGCTCGGCACCCTGGATTGCGATCCGCACGTTCGGGTGGAGGCGCACTACATGATCGATGCCATCGCGCCCTGGACGGTCATCGACGATCGGCTGCCCACGGAAGAGGGTGGCGAAGGGCCTTTCGACTATCTGCCGAGCAATCTGCAGCCCTGAGGCGACGGAAGCATGCTCACGTACTTTCCCCATGCGACCTCTATGGACAACGAGGCGGGGCGTCGCTCTGGTTGGGCGGATCCGCCGCTCTCAGAGATTGGCGTGGCGCAGGCTCGGCAACTTCGAGGACTGATTGCCGATCGTCGCTTCGATGCCGTCTTCGTCTCGGATCTTCAGCGGGCAGTGCAGACGGCTGAGCTGGCTTTTCCCGAGGTGGAGATTCGTCTTGACCCGCGCCTGCGGGAGATGAACTACGGCTGGCTCAACGGCGCGCTCGAATCGGCATTCGACGAGGATGAGGCACGCTTCATCGAGTATCCGCTGAAGCAGGGCGAGTGCTGCCGGGACGTACAGCGCCGGATCGAAGAGTTTCTGCAGGAATGCTACGCGCCTGACAGCGAGGTTGCGATCATTTCGCATCGGTTCCCGCAACTGGCATTGGAGGTGATCTTCAACAGTCACAGCTGGCATGCAGCGATCGAGCGGGACTGGAGACACGTGGGCGCATGGCAACTGGGATGGGTTTACGACGCGGGTAGAGCGATGAACGCCTGAGGTGCAAATGTGCACTGTGACGTTCGACCGTATGGTGAGAGATTTCGGGGAGTTGGAGATGTTAGATGAGATGGATTTTCGTGTTTTTGCGACACCGCGTCGTGTTTAATCACGACGTCGTGTCGTAGATTTGGTTGTTAGGCGTCAAAATGAGGCCCAACACGCTGATTGCCGCACTGCTACTTTTGTCATGCTCATCGGCAAACACGCAGGAGCCACGCGTCGACTTGGCGACTCGCGCATACGATGCTGTGCTCTTCTACCGTGTAGCTCTGAGTCAGTACTTCGATGAGATTGAGAAGCATGGCTCCGTTGACCCAGAAACGAAGGCCGCGATGGCTTCCGAGTATCGTAGCCGGATGATCGACTACCTCAGGGAGACATACACGCCCGATGAGCTCTCAGCGCTCATTGATTTCTATTCAACAGAGCCTGGATCAACGATTGCGAGGAAAGCTATTGAGCACTCCGATGGTGTTCCCAAGATTATCATTGAGCTTCAGGCCAAATATCTGTACGGCGGTCG
>JASFLG010000287.1:0-6073 GCA_050118205.1 Pseudomonadales bacterium | reverse complement strand
ATCTGGCTGGTCACCGGTGCAGCGTCCGGCATCGGCGCGGCGGTTACCAGCGCCGTCCGCGCGTCGGGCATGCCGGTCTGGGCGTTGGATGTCGACCAGGCGGGCGGTGCGGACCTCGCCCGCGCCAGCGGCGCGACCTTTCTCCGCTGCGACGTCAGCGATCCGGCAAGCTGGCAGCAGGTTCTGGAGCAGATCGATCCCGCAGCAATGCCGAGCCGGGTGCACCTGAACGCCGGCGTTCAGATCGCACCTCCGGATGCGCCGCTGTCCGAGTATGCATTCGAGGCTATGACCATCGAACGCTATCGACGCATGATGGGGGTCAACGTGGACGGCGTGGTGTTCGGACTGCAGGCGCTCTGGCCGCACCTCCCGCCCGGCGCCAGCATTGTGGTCACCGCTTCGCTGGCGGGGATCACGCCGTACGCCATCGACCCGCTTTACGCCATGAGCAAGCACGCGGTGGTGGGACTGGTGCGCAGCCTCGCCCCCGCCCTGGCCGAGCGAGACATACGGATCAACGCACTGTGTCCGGGGGGAATCGATACCGCCATCATCCCGCTTGCTCAACGGCGCCCGGAGGCGGTGTTCATGACACCGGAACATGTCGCGGCGGAGGTCATTCGCCTGATGGACGTGCCGGAGACCGGCAAAAGCTGGGCCAAGGTCTCGGAGCACAAACCGGCATTCATCGTCCGCGCTCCGGGCGACAGATCCGCCTGAGGCGGTGTGCTCAGGGCTGGATGACGGCTTTGAGCGTCCCTGAGGTATCGAGTTGCGCCTCGAATGCCGCGGCCGCATCAGCCAGCGCGTACCGGTGCGTGATCAGCGGGCTGCGATCCACCTTGCCATCGGCAATCATCCGGATGGCCTGCTCTACGTCGGTGGCGGTATAGCCCAACGTGCCCGTCACGGTCAGGTTCTTCGCCACGACCTGATTGAAATCGACCTCGCACGACTGCTCGTACAGGGCGACGCTGATCAGGCGGCCCGTCATCGGCCTGGCCAGCTCGAGCGCCTGATTCAGCGTGAGCGGCAGCCCGGCGCACTCGATCACGACGTCGACGTTTCCACTCGTGGTCGCGTTGTAGATCACCCGCTTCTCGCCGGCGAGCTCCTTCACGGTCGTCACCAGATCCTGCCGGGCGGCATTGATGGTGCGCGACGCGCCGAACGCCCGCGCCATCTCCAGACGCCTGTCGGAAACGTCGCAGACGGTGACGTCGCAGTCCGGATGCAGGGCGTGGATGACCTGCACGCAGCCCAGGCCGATCATGCCCGCGCCGATCACCAGCGCCCGCTCGCCCTGCTGCAGGGCCGCTCTTCGCGTCGCGACCAGCGAAACGACCAGCGGTTCGATGGTGGCGGCCTCCTCGTACGACACCTCGTCGGGAAGCTTCATCACCATGGGTCTGGAGGAAACAACCGGCGTAACGTTGCAGTACTCCGCGTATGCGCCGATCGCCACGCCGACGACCCGGTCGCCCACCTGAATGTCGCGCACCTCGGCGTCGGCGCCGATGGCGGCGACCTCACCAGCAAACTCGTGGCCAAACAGCAGGCCTTCGGCGGTCGGCAGGCACATCTCTTCGAACATGCCGAGCTTGTAAGTGTGCAGGTCGGTGCCGCACACACCCACCGTATTGACCTTGATCAGAACACCCCTGGGGTCCACTGCGGGTTTCGGCACGTCGACCACGCGCAGGTCGTGGGGATTGTAGAGCACGGCGGCTTTCATGCTTTCCATGGGGTTCTCACTAAACGTGCGGGCGAACAAACAGGATCAGACCGGCGACGGGCGCTCATGCCTGCCGAGTTGCCGAGGCCGGTACCAGCCCGGCGGATCCGGCGCGCGCAGCGTCGCCATCCAACTTCTGCTGGATTTCCTCCAGCGAGAGCCCACGGGTCTCCGGCCCGAATTTCAGCAGCAGGATAGCTCCCAGGATAGGACCGATGGCGACGGCGGTGACGCCCCAGGAAATGCCCATCAGCGGGATCAGCATGCCGAGCAGCAACGGGATCACCACCTCCGTCGCGCGACCGAAAAGGTTCGTCGTCCAGCCGTAGCCGGTCGCGCGCAGCTCGGTGGGAAACACTTCCGATGAATACACGTGGGTCGCACCGATCGCGCAATTGAACAGGAATACGGTGGTGATGTGCCAGAAGTACTGACCTACCGTCGTTTCGGTCTGGAACAGGCCGACGATCGCAACCGCTGCCAGCGAGTAGAACACCGCGCAGGTCACCTTGCGACCGATGCGGTCGATCAGCTGGCCCGCCAGCAGATGACCGAACGTGCCCGCAATGTAGGCCCACATCACCACATTGCCGACCTGGGCGGGAGTCATGCCGACCTCCTCGCGCGCGTAGATCGCCCAGTAGGCCACGGCCGGCGCAATGACCAGATTGACGCAGTTCCAGAGCAGCACCACGATTCGAAAGCGGGCGATGTACTGCGGACGGATGAGCTGGCGCGCTTCGGAAAACTGGGCGCGAATGGTCGCGAGTAGCGACACCTGGATACGCGAATCCGCAATCTCGCGGAAGCGCGCCGTCTCGCGGATACCAAAGCGCAGCAGCGGCAGCAGCAGCAACGGCACGCCGCCGATCAGATACAAGCCGCGCCAGTGGGCGCCATCATCGGGCATGCCCAGCCAGCCGGCGCCGACCGCAACGAGCTCCATGGCGAAGTCGTGCGCCGGGTTGCCCTCGGCACCTTCGAGCAGCAGAAAGAACGGCGATGCCTTGGCCATGGCCACCGTACCGATGGTGGCGAACGCGGTCAGGACCGTGATGCCGGTTCCGCGCAACCGCGTCGGCAGCTCCTCCCCGGCAATGATGATCGCGAGCCCATACTGGGCAGTGAGAAACAGCCTGGCCAGGGTCTGACAGACCGCGAACTGGGCCTTGGTCTGGACGAACGCGGTCGCCAGGCTCGCCAGCGCGAATCCACCCACGGTGAGCACCAGCAGGGTGCGCCTGCCGAACCGATCGGCACACATCAGAAAGAAGAAAGAGGCGACCATGCCAGCCCGGGTGATCGCGTACAGCGTGCCCCACTCGTCGAGCTCGATACCGAGGGTGGCGCGAACGTCCACCGATGCCAGGGTCAGCATCGAGGCATCGAAGCCTTCGTAGAGGGTGGCGATACCCAGTATCACCAGCAGGGTGATGTGGTAGCGGCCGAATCGTTCCGAGCTGCCGACGTCGCTCAATCCCGCATCTCGATATTCCGGCCCATTACCCCTCGAGCCGATGGTACCCGACACAAGACATCGGATCGACGCGTTTCTCGAGATTGGATCGGCTCCGCATGCGAATCCCCGTCGGCCTACTCCTGCGGTGCCTGGGGCGACACGATGCTGCGAGCCCGGGGGCCGCTGAAATGTCGTGGTTGCGTGTAGATGTGGCCCAGGGCGCCGTCACTGGCGGTGCTCCATCTCATGAGCGCACGCAGACCCGGCTGGCCTGCGCCGGCTCGCACCGGGCCCGCCTGCCTCTGGTCAGCATACTGAATCCACGGCGCAGATTGCGCTAGAGTAACTGCGAGGACGGGAGGGAATGAGGGGAGACCAAGCAATGGATTTCGAAGTGCTGGCGGAGGGTCTGCGGTTTCCCGAGGGGCCGGTCGCCATGGCAGACGGCTCGGTGGTGCTGGTCGAGATCGAACGCGGCACGTTGACGCGGGTCTGGGACGGGCGCAGCGAAGTGATCGCGGAGCTGGGCGGCGGCCCCAACGGCGCCGCCATCGGGCCGGACGGCGCGTGCTACGTCTGCAACAACGGCGGCGGCGTGGTCGCCGGCGGAGCGCCGCCCGAGCCGGGTCGCATCGAACGGGTGGATCTCAGCACCGGCCGGTTCGAACGCCTCTACGAGAAGGTGGGCGATGAACTGCTGTCCGCGCCCAACGACCTGGTGTTCGATCGAGAGGGGAACATCTGGTTCACCGACCTGGGCAAGACACGGGGACGCACGAAGGACCTGAGCGGCGTCTACTACGCGTCCTCTGACGGTGCCTCGATCACCGAGATCTCTTTCGGCGCTACCGGCTACAACGGCATCGGCCTGTCACCGGACGAGAAGACGGTGTACGCAGCCGAAACCTATACCGGGCGCCTGATCGCTTTCGACCTGGAGGCGCCGGGTAAGGTGGTCAAGGGTGGCCGGGGCGGGCGCGTCGTGGGCGCTGGCCCCGGACGGACGCTGTACGACAGCCTGGCGCTGCAGGCCAACGGCGATGTGTGCATCGCCTCGATCCGCGACGGCATCACCGTGATGCGACCCGACGGTGAGATCCGCATCCTGCCGATCGACGATCGGATCACCACCAACATCTGCTTCGGCGGTGACGACATGCGTGATGCCTACATCACGTTGTCGGGCTCCGGTCGCCTGATCCACGCCCGCTGGCCCGAGCCGGGACTCAAGCTCAATTTCAACGCCTGAAGGCGCAACCGGGGAAAGAACCCATGTCCAACACACAAGCGGTGCGCGACTTCTGCTCCGCGTGGGAACGCCGCGATCTGGACGGCATCGTCAATGCCGTTTCCGAAGATTGTCACTACGAGAACATCGGCTATCCGCCGATCGTCGGGCGCGAGGCCATCCGCGAGTTCGTGCAGGGCTTCGTGCAGGGGGCGACCGACGTCACCTGGGAGATCCGTCACATCGCCGAGACCGCCGACGGCACGGTCCTGACCGAGCGCGTGGACGCCTTCACCATCGGCGGCAACGAGGTGTCCGTCGCCGTGATGGGCGCTTTCGAGTTCCGCGATGGGCTGATCTGCGCGTGGCGCGACTACTTCGACACCAAGGGAACCGATCTGGGGTGACATCGATGCAGGACAGCGATCCGTTCTTTGGTACGCCGGAGACATTCAGCGACGAGTGGCACGACGAGCCGATCCGCCACCGGCGTGTGCGTGGCAGCTTTGCCGGCACCGACACCCGATTCCAGTTTCTGATGCCCGATCCCGCGCACTACGGGGGCCGCTTCATCCAGTTCCTGCAGGGCGGCATGGGCGGCAGCGAGATCGCCGGCGTCGCCATGGGCGCGCATCAGATCAGCTTCGACAACGGCGGCATGCACGTCGAGTCGAACCAGGGCCACATCGGCAACGACATGTCGGGTATCCGCGGGGACAACTCCATTCTGGCCTGGCGGGCAAGCGCGCAGACTGCGCGACTCGCTCGGGAGATGGCCCGGGAGATGTACGGAGAGTATCCGCATCACGGGTATCTGTTCGGCGGCAGCGGTGGCGGCCTGCGGGGCATCGAATCCATGGAGGCGAAGACCGGGCTCTGGGACGGCGCCGTGCCGTTCATCGCCAACCGCAACGGCATCCTGAATTTCAACTGGTCCATCGCGGCCTGGGCCGGCATGGTTCTGGCCGATCGGTTGCCGGCGATCGTCGATGCCCTGGACGCCGGGGGGAGCGGCGACCCGTTCAGCGCGCTGACCACCGACGCGGAGCGCCACGCGCTGGCGACCCTGTACCGCGCCGGCTACTGCCGCGGTGCGGAAAGCCAGCTCCAGCCCAATCCGCTGTGGGTGATGGGCATGAACATCGTGCGCGGCCCCGACGCGCGCTACTTCCAGGACTTCTGGACCCAGCCGGGCTACGCGGGCGCCGACGGCGACCCGCTGGTGGAATCGCTACTGCTCGAAGAGACAGTCACCATCACCGACGTGTACGCCGGGGCGGATTTCCCCGGCGCCGAGGATTCCGAGGACGACATGCTGCTGGTCATGCTGCGCGGCGGCCTGCCGTCGGATGCACGGGTGGCGATCCGGGTGGATTCCGCCAACACGGGCCGCTACGTAGGCGCGAAGCTGGCACTGCCCGACGGTCACACGCTGCAATGCTCGCACGTGGCCGGAGAAGTGATCCTCGCCGCGTTCGATCCGAAGGGCTTCGTCGGTGTGGCTCCGGGCACCAGGCTAACCGTGGACAATCGCGACCTGCTCGCCTTCGCCTGGTATCACCGTCATTTCGTCGGCAAGAGCTACCCTGAGCTCGCGCATTTCTTCGTCGATGGCCATCCGCTGTATCCGCAGCGCGCCAAGGCCCTG